>DATBMA010000058.1:0-3583 GCA_036555105.1 Acidimicrobiia bacterium | reverse complement strand
AGCATCGTGCACTCAATGGTCGAGTACCGCGACGGTTCACTCAAGGCCCACCTCGGCAGGACCGACATGAGGATTCCAATTCAGTACGCCATCTCCCACCCCCAACGACCGGCCGGACTGGCGCCGCCCTTCGACCTCACTGCCAGTCCCCTCGAGTTCTTCCCTCCCGATCCGAAGTCGTTCCGGGCGTTGGACCTCGCCTACGCGGCGGGTCGGGCCGGAGGGAGTGCCCCAGCCATCCTCAACGCGGCAGACGAAGTGGCGGTGGAAGCCTTCCTCCAGGGCAGGCTCGGTTTCCTGGGGATCACAGAGGTCGTGGAGGGAGCGCTCGATCGGACTCCGGCGGGACCCGTTGGGAGCCTCGAGGAGGTCTTGGATGTCGATCGCCGGGCCCGGGAGACTGCAGCCGGCCTCATCGCCGGGGCCTGTTGATAGGCCGTGACCTCCGGTAGCGTTTCGGCGATGTCGACGGTGACGCGGAAGCGGTCATGAGCGGATTCTGGGGCGCCTTCGCCGGCATCCTCGCCCTCGTCATCTTCGTGACCGTGCACGAGCTCGGCCACTTTCTGGCGGCCAAGGCAACCGGCATCAAGGCGACCCAGTTCTTCTTCGGTTTCGGGCCCCGTCTTTGGTCCTTCAAACGAGGAGAGACCGAGTACGGGGTCAAGGCCCTGCCGCTCGGCGGCTACGTCCGCATCGTCGGGATGAACCCGATGGAGGAGGTGGCCCCGGAGGATGAGCCCAGGGCCTATCGCAACAAGCCGTTCTGGGTGAAGTCGGTGGTGGTGCTGGCCGGGGTGGGGACCAACTTCCTGCTCGCATTCGTGCTGTTCTACGGGCTCACCGTCGCCAGCGGCATCAACGAGCCCACAACTCAGATCGGGACGGTGGTCGAGGAGCTGGCCAACGGCGATCCCAGCCCTGCCGCCCTCGCCGGTTTGCTGGCCGGAGATCAGCTCGTCTCGATCGATGGAGTTGCCATCGACGAGTGGGAGGACGTGGGGACCGCGGTGAGCCCTCGGTCGGACGATGACGTGGTGATCGTGATCGAGCGGAATGGCGAGCAATTGGAGTTGGAGGCCCAGCTCGCCTCCCGGACCGACGAGACCACCGGTGAGACGGTCGGCTTCCTCGGGGTCACCCCGGAGGTGATCAATCGACCGGTGGGAGTGGGCGAGGCGTTTGGCGTTGCCGGCAGATTCTTCGGCTTGGCAGTCGGCGACACCTTCGATGCGGTCGCCACCCTGGTCAGGCCGGAGACCATCAGTCGGCTGGCCGGGGTCTTCATGGGCAACACCGACGTGCCCAACGAGCAGCGGCCGGTCAGCGTCATCGGCATCGGCCAGATCGGCGCCCAGGTCGATCAGATCGGGTTGGCAGCTTTCATCTTCCTGCTCGCCTCGATCAACGTGATGCTGGGCTGCCTCAACATCCTCCCGCTCTACCCGCTGGACGGAGGCCACTTCGCGGTGGCGCTGTTCGAGAAGATCACCCGCCGCAAAGTCGACATCCGCTATCTGGCTCCGGTGGCGGCGGCGGTGATCGCCTTCTTCGTCTTCCTCGGCCTGGCGGCGGTGATACTCGACCTCGCCAATCCGATCAGGCTCTGAGCCCGCGATCGCGTCCCCTACGATTCCCATGGTGATCGAACGACGTCCAACCCGGCGTCTGCAGGTGGGGTCGGTGCCGATCGGCGAGGGCGCCCCCATCTCCGTCCAGTCGATGACCACGACCAAGACGGCAGACGTCGACGGGACCCTGGCCCAGGTCTATGCCCTCAAAGGGGCCGGGGCAGACATCGTTCGCATCACCTGTAACGAGGTGGAGGCTGCCCAGGGTCTGGCCGAGATCGTCCCCCGGTCTCCGGTCCCGATCATCGCCGACATCCATTATCAGTACCGGCTGGCGCTGGCGGCCCTGGATGCGGGGGTGCAGGGCCTCCGGCTCAATCCGGGCAACATCCGCAAAGAGGAGCACATCAAGGCGGTGGCCAAGGAGGCCAAGGACCGGGGGGTGCCGATCAGGGTGGGGGTCAACGCCGGATCACTGGACAAGGACCTGCTCGAGAAGTACGGGGCGCCGGTGCCGCAGGCTTTGGTCGACTCGGCGTTGCAGGAAGTCCGTTACCTCCAAGAAGTGGACTTCGAGGACATCAAGATCTCGGTGAAGCACTCCCACGTACCCTCGATGGTGGAGTCGTACCGGCTCCTGTCCCAGGCGGTCGACTATCCCCTCCACCTGGGAGTGACCGAGGCAGGTCCCCTCCCCGGCGGCCTCATCAAGTCGGTGGCCGGGATCTCGACGTTGCTGCTGGAGGGGATCGGCGACACGATTCGCTTCTCGCTCACCGCCGACCCGGTGGAGGAGGCCAAGGCCGGAAGGGCGCTGCTCGAGTATCTGGGGCTGCGTGAGCGAAAAGGGCTCGACCTCATCGCCTGCCCGTCGTGTGGGAGGGCCGAAGTCGATGTGATCAGGGTGGCGACCGAGGCCCAGGAGCTCCTGGCCAAGGAGAATCTTCCGATCCAGGTAGCGGTGATGGGGTGCGTGGTCAACGGTCCGGGGGAGGCGCGCGAGGCCGACCTCGGGATCGCCGCCGGGCGTGGCCGCGGCCATCTATTCATAAAGGGCAAGGTCGTGCGGGTGGTGCCAGAGGACGAGATGGTCGACGCCTTGTTGGAAGAGGCTCGCCGCCTGGTGGCGGAAGGGGTCGAGGCGAGGCTGGCCGCCGCCGACTCCGAGGCCGAGGGCATCGCCATGGCCGCCCGCAACGAGCTCCTGCAGATCCAGGGGGACGCCAACCAGGTCGAGTTCAAGCGCAAGCACGTCGCCGAGGTCGCCAAGGGCTGAGCTGGTAACTGGCGGCTGGGGCTATTCCCCATCGTTACCCTGCCCGCTCTCATGCGCTGGTCGCAGGCCTTCATTCCCACCTTGCGCGACGACCCGGCCGAGGCCGAAGCCGTCAGCCACAAGTTGCTGGTGCGCGGGGGATTCATCCGCCAGCTGTCGGCCGGCCACTACTCGATCCTCCCGCTCGGCCAGCGGGTGCGGGCCAAGGTCACGCGGATCATCTCCGAGGAGATGGACGCCATCGGCGGCCAGCTCTTCCATCTCCCCGCCCTCCATCCCGGCGAGTTGTGGAAGCGGTCCGGCCGCTGGGACCTGATCGGGGAAGAGATGTTCAAGTTCAAGGACCGCAAGGGCGCCGACAACGCTTTGGGGTTCACCCATGAGGAGGTCTTCGCCCTGATCGCCTCCGAGCTCTCCTCCTATCGCGACCTTCCCCAGATCTGGTACCAGATCCAGACCAAGTTCCGCGACGAGCCCCGGCCCAAGTCGGGCCTGCTGCGTGTGCGGGAGTTCACGATGAAAGACTCGTATTCACTCGATCTCGACTGGGCCGGCCTCGACCACTCCTTCGACCTCCACCACGGGGCCTACCAGCGGATCTTCCAGCGGCTCGGGATGAGCGCGGTCGACGTCGACGCCTCGGTGGGGACCATGGGCGGCACCGGTTCGGTCGAGTTCGTGGTGCGAGGCGACGCCGGAGAAGACTGGATCATCACCTGCCCGACCGGCGACTACC
>DATBMA010000107.1:0-8418 GCA_036555105.1 Acidimicrobiia bacterium | reverse complement strand
CGTCGGAGGGCGAGGTAGTCCGTCCTCGCCACCAGCTTGGTGAGCCCTGCCAGCAGGCGGGCCGCCAGGTTCTGGGCAAGCAGCAGCGGCGCCCTGGCGAGGCTGAACGTGACGAAGACGACCGAGACCACGGTTGCTACCGCCGCCTGGTCGGGCTCGATCGCACCAGCCACCAGCGGGCCCACCAGCACGAACGCCTGAGAGATGGCTCCGGAGAGGACGAAGCCGGCCATCAACGAGCCTGAGCCAGCTCGGCCCGGCACCCTCATCGCCTCTTGGCGCCGGCGGAACGGCTTCCAGAGGAGGATGATCAGAGGCGGCAGGGCGACTGCCCAGGCCAGCTCGATGTCGGTCGGCCTGCCCAGCCAGGCCAGCGCCAAAGCCACGCGCAAGAGAGCAGCCGTCCCGGAAGCCACTCCGTAGGCCACGTAGCGGCCTCTTCCTGCCAGGGCGCCACGACCCAGGGCGAACACGGCATGGGTTATCACCACCACCGCCCCGATCAAGATGTAGGTCCCCTGGTTCTCGAAGTAGTGGCCGAGGGTGAATCCGATGAAGCCGACCATCACCCCGACGGCGGCGGCGATGGTGATGGCGATGGCGCGGCGGTCGTGCTCGTCGGGCGCCCCGCCCCGGGTCAGCGTGAGCCGGCGCACGGTCAGCAGCTCGACCGGGGTGAGGAGCACGGCCAGGATCAGGGAATGGATGGAGAGGAGTGCCGCCACGGGCGCGAACCCCTCGTCGCCCAATGCCCGCCCGCCGATGATCTGGAACAGATAGGCGGCGATCCCCGCCACCAGCGAGCCGATGGCGATGACGATGGTTCCGTCCCGCGCCATGCGGCGGGCGACGGCGCGGGTCGACTGGTCTTGGTCGCGCAGGTCCACTTCGATCGAGGTTTCCTCGGTTGCAGGCCGAATTATCCCTTGCAGGCGGCTCCTCGCTTCCATACGTGGGTCACCCTGGTCGTATCAGCCACCACCGAGATGTCGGCCAGCGGATCCCCGTCGACGCAGATCACATCGGCATCGAGGCCGGCTTCCAGCCTCCCGGTGGGCCGGGCCTGAGGGCCCACGGTGGCAGGGGCATTGGCGGTGGCAGCCTCGATCGCTCCCAGCGGCGACAGGCCGGCCTTGACCAGATGGCCTAGCTCCTCGCCGTTCCGGCCCCATACGGGGCCGGCGAACATGTCGGTCCCGGTGGCCATGGTGACCCCGGCGGCGACGGCGATCTGCATCGACTCGAAGTGGCGCCCGGCGATGGCTTCGATCTTCACGAATGCGTAGTCGGGCATTCCCAGGGCCTTGCCCGAAGCCAGGAGGTGCTCGACAATGAATCGGGTCGACACCAGGATCTGGCCTCGCTCGTTCATCGCGGCAGCCGCTTCCTCGTCCAGGTAGGTGCCGTGCTCGATTGTGGCAACCCCGGCCTCGACCGCGGCCATGATCCCCGGCTTGCCATGGCAGTGGGCGGCCACGACCCGCTCGGCCCTGGCGGCCTCCTCGACGATCGCTTTCAGCTCGTCGAGGGAGAACTGCTGGTGGATCGGGTGGTCGACCTGGCTCATCACCCCGCCCGATGCGCAGACCTTGATGACCTTGGCCCCCAAGCGCAGCTGGCGCCTAACGATCCGGCGGCAGTCATCGGGGCCGTCGCAGATGCTCGGCGCCCCGAAATGCCTTTCGAACAAGGCGTCGACATCGGCCACCGGCAGGGCGTGGATGTCGCCATGGCCGCCCGTCTGGGAGAGGATCGAGCCGGAGGCGTAGATCGTCGGGCCGGGAATCGTCCCATCCTCGGTGGCACCTGCCAGGTAAGACCCGTACCCACCTACCTCCCGCGTCGAGGTGAACCCGGCCATGAGCAGTGCGTTCACATCATTGGCCGCCCGGAGTATCCCGATCTGGGGGCTTTGTACTGCCAGTGCCTCGACGCTGGCTGTTCTGGTGCCCCAGAAGTGGCTGTGACAATCCCACATCCCCGGCATGACGGTGGCCACCCGAGTCGGTTCCACCCCTGGAGTGGCAGGCGCCTGACCGGCCGGCCCGGCGTAGGAAATAGTCTCCCCGTCGATGAGAACCACCCCGCCAGGCACGGGATCTCCCCTCCCCGGGATCAGTTGGTCGGCCTCGATTCGGATCACGGGCCGACGATAACCCTGGCCCCTAGACCGGCTTGGTAGCCGCGATGGGGGCCGTCACCACCTCCACCGAGCCGAGCCAGGCCCGCCCGGTGAGCCAAAGCCGGGGCTCGTCGCCGCCTTCTGCGGGCGGCAACGGTGCGAAGGTCGAGATCACCTGCCACCCACCCGGGATTACCACCCGCACCCTGCTCGCGATCACCCTGAGCCCGATCTCGATGCCGGTGGGGGCGGGGCCGGCATGACGGAGGTCGATGTCGACCATCGAAGCGATGGCGAGCACCGTCCCTCCGAGAAAAGGGTCGGCCGTCGACACGAAGCTGGTGCGCCCGATGACGCAGGCAAGGTCGATCTCGTCCCGCTCGGGGGTGGCGTTGGACTTCAGCAACGCCTTGGCGCCGAGCTTGACCGCTGCGATGAGAACCGCGGTCCACGCGATTAGACGACCCATGAAATTTCAACCTACCGGGCTGTCATACTCGACGTCATGTTGGGGCTGGAGGAGCACCCGGCGTTCCTCGCTGCCTGCCGCCGCTGGGACGACGAAGGCATGATCAAACGCCTTTGGGACGGCGACCCCACCATCTGGGGGGACCGTTCCACGCCCGAGCTGTCCAATCGGCTGGGCTGGCTTCGGCTGCACGAGACCATCCGTCTGCGGGACATCGACAAGATCACCGCACCCCTACTCGATGTCGGGCTGAGCGATGTGGTCCTGCTCGGGATGGGTGGGTCGAGCCTGGCGCCGGAGGTCTTCGCCGCCACCCACGGGGCCCGCGGTGGCTATCCCAAGCTCTCGGTGCTCGACTCCACCCATCCCCATCAGGTCAGGGCGGTGCGGGAACGGATCGACGTCGCCCACACCCTGTTCATCGTCGCCTCCAAGTCGGGCAACACCCTCGAAACCCTCTCCGGCTTCCGCTACTTCTGGGACGAGACCAGGGCTCGGGGCCAGCAGTTCATCGCCATCACCGACTCGGGCACTCCACTACAGCGGCTGGCCGAGGAGCGGCAGTTCCGGGCGGTGGCACTCACCCCATCAGACGTCGGTGGCAGGTTCTCGGCCCTCACCGCCTTCGGCTTGCTGCCCTCCGCCCTGGTCGGCATCCCGCTCCCACCGATCCTGGAGTCGGCCGCGGCGATGGCTGCCGGGTCGCTGGGCGAGGCGTCGAGCAACCCCGCGATCGGGCTGGGACTGGCGCTGGGGGTGTGGGCACAGCTCGGCCGCGACAAGCTCTGCCTCCGCACCGTCGGCCGTTGGGAGAGCTTTCCTGCCTGGCTCGAGCAACTGGTGGCCGAGAGCCTGGGTAAGCACGGCCGCGGGATCCTGCCGGTGGCAGGCGACTCCGGCGGTGAGGCGGAAGCCGAAGACCGCCTGTATCTCGCCTACAAGACAAGGCGTCCCGAGGCGGTGCCGGGCGGGACCCTGCCGGCCCCAGACGCCGCTGGGATGGGCGGCGAGATGCTGAGAGCGGAAGTGGCGACGGCGGTGGCCGGTGAGGTGCTGGGGGTGAACCCCTTCGATCAGCCGGACGTGGAGTCGGCCAAGGAGCATGCACGACGGGCATTGGGCAGCCCGTCCGACACCGGGCCTGGACTCGACGTGCTCAGCCCCAAGCTGGGGAACTGGATCGACGACCTGATCAGGGCGGTCCCGGTCGCCGGGTACATCGCGGTGCAGGCGTTCCTCCCCAGCCTCACCCGGGAGCGCCGCGAGCTCGGGATGGTGCGAACCCGCCTCGGTGACAGATCGGGGGCGGTGACAACACTTGGATTCGGCCCCAGATTCCTGCACTCGACAGGACAGTTCCACAAAGGCGGGCCTCCGAGCGGCGTCTTCCTCCAGATCGTCGATCGACCCGCCGGTGACATCCCGATACCAGAGGCAGAGACCAGTTTCGGCAAGATCATCCGAGCCCAGGCCGACGGGGATTACGCCGCCCTGAGGGAGCGGGGCCGCTACGTGCTCCGCCTCGACCTGGGCCGTGACCGGGCGGCGGGGATGGCGGCGCTGCTGGAGGCACTGGGGTGACCGCGGTTTCAGCCGTAATTGCCTTGACGGCGTCGAAGCCGGCTACTTAGCTGGCCCGGTCTTCGAGAGGCCACATTGATCACGCGCAGCCAGACCCCCATTCCTGGGACCCGGGCTTTCCAGCCCGGGGTTCTGGTGATGACGCCGGCCTTCGGCGCCCTCCCAGGCACCGGATCCACCCAGCGGCGGCCCCGCCCCGAGTAGACGACTCGACAATCAGCGAACCTGGCCGCCGATCACCACGGCGGCTCTTTTCATTTGCCGCCCCTTCACCAAGGGAACTCGAAATGAACGACTTGCCAGACGCCAGATGCGCAGACGGGTCTTCGCACGACCTCTTCTTCTCCGAACATCCCTCCGACCTGGCAGCGGCCCAGGCGCTCTGCATGGACTGCGCGGTGCGCCGTCCATGTCTCGAGCGGGCACTCGCCCTGGGTTGTGACTGGGGCGTGTGGGGAGGGGTGGTCTTCATCGACGGCCGCCCGTTCCATCGGAAACGAGGGAGAGGCAGACCCAGCCGAAACGACCTTCAGCGTCCGCTCGAAGTAGAAGACATCGCCGACTTGCTGCGTTCCGCCTGAGCGCGGCTTGCGCTCCCGCTCCGGTCCGCCTGAGCCGTCCCCTAGAGGGCGGCCAGGCGCCGGAGCTTGCCGGGCGTCGACGGGTGGCGCATCTTGGCGAGCGCCTTCGACTCGATCTGGCGGATGCGTTCTCGAGTGACGTTGAAGTAGCGCCCTACTTCGTCGAGCGTCTTAGGCTCGTCCGGCCCGAGCCCGTACCGCATCTCGATCACGGCGCGCTCGCGATCGTTCAGCCTGGACAGGATCTGGCGCAGGTCCTCCTGGTTGAGGCGGCTGACCACCACCTCGAACGGAGCCGTCGCCTCCATGTCCTCGATGAAGTCGCCGATGGTGGCGTTGTCCTCGCCCACAGGCTCGAACAGAGAGACCGGCTCGGGTGCGACCCTCTTCGCTTCCCGTACCTTGGCAACGGTGAGTCCGGCCTCCTCGGCGATCTCCTCATCGGTCGGAGGGCGGCCCATCCGCTTGATCAAGGTGTTTTCGGCGGTCTGCATCTGCGTGATGGTGTCCATCATGTGGACGGGCACCCTGATGGTGCGGCCCTTGTCGGCGATAGCCCGGGTTATCGCCTGCCGGATCCACCAGGTGGCGTATGTCGAGAACTTGAAGCCTTTGCGGTACTCAAATTTCTCGACCGCTCTGATCAACCCCAGATTCCCCTCCTGGATCAGGTCGAGGAAGGGGAGACCGGAGTTGTGATAGCGCTTGGCGATCGAGACGACCAGACGCAGGTTGGCCTGGATGAATCGCTGGCGAGCGGCGTTCCCTTCGTCCACCAAGTCCTGCATGCGGGCCATCTCGTCGGCCTTGCCACCCGCCGCCAGAGCTTTCTCTGCCCGCCTGCCGCGCTCTATCGCCTTGGCAAGGACGACTTCCTCCTCAGCGCTCAAGAGGCTGAAGGTTCCGATGCCGTCCAGGTACTGCCGTATCGCCTCTTCGCTCGAGTCACCGTCGATGAACTTGCTCATACCCCGATTTCTGTTGGAGGCGGGCCGACCCGGCGGAGCGTATCGACGCGACCTGCGCGGCCCGTGTATTTGATTTCGGGGTATCGGCTCTACCCCCCACGAAGTTGAGCTAACGGGAGTTCGGGCCCAACTGAAATAGGCCGGAAAGCTCAGATTGGAAGCGGAGGATCGCCCGAAGCGGTGAGGGACGGGATTCAGCCCTTGTATCCGGACGCCCGGGCTGCCTGGCCTTGCCTGGTTGCCTTCTTCTTGGCCGCCTCCCGGCTCGTTTTCTCGCCTGCGGAGTAGTGGTACTTCTTGCCGCTCTTGCCCCATTGATAGAAGGGGCCTTCGGCGTCTTTTCCGCGGTGTACGGGCATGTCCTCGGTCCGCTACCCGCCGACAGCCCCGGCCAAACCGAGTGAAGCCTCGATGGCGTTTGGGTTGGCGTGGCAGACTGCCGGCGAGGGCGTTTAGCTCAGTTGGCCAGAGCGCTTCCCTTACAAGGAAGAGGCCGGCGGTTCGAGTCCGTCAACGCCCACCAAGCACCGCCCGCCAGACCGCGCCTAGTGTTCGTGACCGTTGTGAACACGTGGACCGTGTTACCCGGTCGAATGCCGGAATACCGACGCTGCGAGTTGCGAGCGTCATGAAATGACGTCTGAGGGGGTTTGGAGCGAGCGATCACGGGGCAGTTCCGCCTAGACGTCGATTGGAGGGCGATATGAAGCGGGCGATGCTGGTTCTGGCGCTTGGCGTCCTGGCTCTCTCAGCCAGCAGCTGTGCCGGGCAAGGGGCAGGGGGCGGAACGGTCGAAGTTGCCGTCCGTGAATGGCAGGTGGCGCCGGCCCAGAACTCGATTCGAACAGGCACGGTGAACTTCATTGTCACCAACGAGGGGGCTGAGACCCACGAACTCCTGGTGGTGAAGGCCGACTCCGCAGATCAGCTGCCGGTCGATGCCGATGGTGCGTTCGACGAAGCCGCTTACGGGGCGGACAAGGTGATGGGCGAGGTCGAGGACATTTCCCCCACAACCCAGAAGAACTTTGCGCTCGATCTAGAGCCGGGCAACTACTTACTGCTGTGCAACGTCGTGGACGATGAGGCTTCGGGCGAAAAGGACGCCCACTTTTCGCACGGCATGTATGCAACCTTCACGGTCGAGCCATAAACCAACGCATCTCGCGAGGACTTACGCCAAGACGATCTGGCAATCGCCTGGTTCGAAGAAGCTGGGCGGCCGCCGCTAGCCGCGCTTCGCCGCGAGGCGGCCCGCCTCGGCGAGATCCTTGGCCGTCGGCTGATCGTGAAGGTCGAGGTAGATCCGATTGCATGATGGCTCACGCCGGAGGCGGCGGTCACCTCGAGTAGCTGTACGCGTCGATGATGTTGCCGCTGGGGTCGAGGAGGAAGGCGGTGTCGCCTTCGTTGTTCCACACCGCCGATCCCCGGTTGCACCAGTAGAGGTCGAGGCCGAAGTCGGTCCCGCATCCGGTGTGCACCGTGACTGCTTCTCCCGGCAGCAGCGTGAAGCCAACTGGGAAGTGGTACCTGTGAGAGGCGGACTCGTCCTTGATGGTCCAGCCGGCAAGGGCGGCGGGGACATCAGCGGGGTTCTCGATGCGGACCCACTCCCCGTTCAGGTCGAAGTTGTCGTTGCCGGCGGGGTCGTACTCGACTTCGATGATTTCCAATCGGGCGGTCGGCTCCGGACCGCAAGCGTCGGGGGCCCATATGCCGACCGCGCGTTGTTGCGCCTGCTCCTGGGCGGCATCAAACCTATCCGCCATCGCCAGATCGGGGGCGTATCGTCGGGCGATGGCCAGCCCCGAGCGCACCAGCAGCTCGTTGACCGAGTCGGACCCCCACCACACGTAGCGGAGGAGCCGGTCGAACTGGTCTCGATCCGACTGGTCGGAGGTGAGGCCGACCGGGCTGTCCAGCAGCGGAGCCAGGAAGTCGGCCGCCTCCTCCGCCATGCACTCATCCTGCTCTGGGCTGTTCACGCCGATCAGCCGCACCGGTTCGACGACACCGCCGGCCCGACGTACGCGAATCGTGTCTCCGTCCACTATGGCGATGACGGGGGTGATCTCGGCAGCGGGAGGCGGGTCCCCGTCTGGGGCCGGCAAGAGGGGAGCGTCGCCGGCCGGAACCTCGGTGGTGGTAGGGGCGGCGGGCGGGTGAGTGATCGTCGTCAGGGAAGTGTTCGTCGTGGACGGTCGCACGGTGATGGTGGTCGAGGAGCTGGTGACGGCGGACCCGGCCGACGTCGAAGGCGTAATCGGCTCCGTGGTCGAAAGTTGCGTGGCGGTTGTCGGCGATGGGCTGCACGCGGCGAGCGCGACCAGCCACACCCATACCGCCAATCGGAATCGAAGTCGAAGTCGAGCCCTCGCACCATTGCCCATACCTTGGGGAAGCTAGAGAATGGGTGGGACATTTCGGCCGGCTTGCATGGTCCACGACAGGGGGTCGGCTGTGGCGCCGCGGCGGGTCTGGTTGCTATGGGTCGGCTTCGACCAGGTATGTGTGGCGGCGGGGGCTGGTCCAGTGGTAGGTGGTGGGTGCGAGTCGTTGGAGTTTCCAGCCGTGGTGTTTGAGTTGGTGGTCGTGTCGGCAGAGGGGGGTGAGGTTGTCGTGTTTGGTGGGCCCGCCTTCTGACCACGGTTGGATGTGGTCTAGGTCGGAGTCGGCGGCTGGCATCCGACAGCC
>DATBMA010000102.1:0-25602 GCA_036555105.1 Acidimicrobiia bacterium | reverse complement strand
TCTGGACGATTGTCATCGGGCATGCCACCTTCACAGTGGTGATCGTCTACAACAATGTCATCGCTCGTTTTCGACGGCTGTCCCCCTCGCTGGCCGAGGCATCGATGGACCTTGGGGCCGATGGCTGGCAGACCTTCCGGCATGTGATCTTCCCGAATCTCGCGACGGCGCTGGTAGCAGGCGGCCTCCTTGCTTTCGCTCTCTCTTTTGATGAGATCGTGGTCACAACGTTTACCGCCGGCCAGCAGCAGACTCTCCCCATTTGGATTTTCTCCAGCCTCTTTCGGCCGAGAGCCCGGCCCGTGACCAACGTGGTTGCGATCCTCGTGATCGCGCTTACGGCGCTGCCGATCGTTCTCGCAGCGAGGCTTACCCGCGACCAGGTCGAGGACGCTCGCTAGCCAGCCCCGGTTGACAGTCGATAGTCTCCGCCCGTTGTAAGGCGTTCGCTCGTAGGAGGCACATAGATGGCCTGGAAGCACTGGATCGATGGATCCTGGGCCGACTCCAAGGACGGGGGCGACCTCAAGGTCGAGAACCCGGCCACCGGAGAGGTGGTCGACACCGTCATCGACGGGACCGCCGCCGACATCGATATGGCGGTGCAGGCCGCCAAGACCGCTTTCTATGACGGGCGCTGGTCGAAGCTCTCCCCCGCGGCCAGGTCGCTGGCGCTCTGGAAGCTGGCCGACCTGGTCGAGCAGCATCAGGAGGAGATCGCCAGGACCGAGTCCGAGGACACAGGCAAGCCCTATGTCAGCGTGGCCCTGGAAGCAGACCTCCCGCCCACCGTCGACCATCTCCGGTTCTTCGCCGCCGCCGCCCGCAACATCGCCGGATCGGCCGCCGGTACCTTCATGCCCGGCTACACCTCCATGCTCCGGAAGGAGCCGGTGGGGGTGGTCGGTCAGATCGCTCCCTGGAACTACCCGGTGATGATGGCCGTATGGAAGGTCGGCCCCGCTCTGGCGGCCGGCTGCACCACCGTGCTCAAGCCCGCCCCCGGCACCCCGCGGACGGCCTTGATGCTGGCTGAGCTGTCCAAGGAGGCGGGGATACCGGACGGGGTGCTCAACGTGGTCACCGGCGGGAACGACGCCGGTCAAGCCTTGGTCGATCATCCCGACGTGAGGATGATCTCCCTCACAGGCTCCACCTCCACCGGCAAGAGGATCATGGCCTCCGCCGCCAACACGATGAAACGGGTCCACCTGGAACTGGGGGGAAAGGCGCCATTCATCGTGTTCGACGACGCCGACACCGAGGCCGTGGCGGCGGCGGCTCAGGTCGGATCCCTATTCAACTCAGGGCAGGACTGCACCGCCTCGACCCGCCTCTACGTGGAGCGGGGGCGCTTCGACGAGACGGTCGAGGCTGTGGCGGAAGTCTTCCGCACGACCACCGTCGGCGACCCCCAGGACGCCGACACCTTCATGGGACCGCTGATCAGCGGCGCCCAACGTGACCGGGTGTCCGGGTTCGTGGAGCGAGCCAAGGCGGCCGGAGCCAAGGTCGTGATCGGCGGCTCGGTCCCGAAGGGCCTCGACCGCGGCTACTTCTACTCCCCCACGGTGATCGTCGGCGCTGACCAGAGCTCGGAGATCGTTCAGCAAGAGGTCTTCGGCCCGGTGCTGGTGGCACTTCCGTTCGACTCCGAAGGAGAGGCCTTGCGAATGGGCAACGACGTCCTCTACGGGCTGGCCGCATCCGTGTGGACCAAGGACATCGGACGGGCCATGCGGCTGGCGGCGGACCTCGAGTTCGGCACGGTCTGGATCAACGATCACATCCCCCTGACCGCTGAGGCACCTCATGGCGGCTTCAAGCAGTCCGGCTTCGGCAAGGACCTGTCGGAAGAGGCCGTTCTCGACTACACGATCACCAAGCACGTGATGGTCAAGAACGATTAGTACAGGGATCCGAGCAAGAGAGCACTCATGTCCTCCTGCTGCAATCGCAACGAATACGGCGATGTTTTCACCGCCAGAGAGGCGGAGGCGGTTGCCCGCCGCTTTCGACAGAAGGGGCTCACCGGGACTCGCGCCGAGCTGGCCGCCGCGGTCCAGGCCATCGCCCCTCCGGAGGCGACGATCCTCGAGGCCGGGGGCGGGCTGGGTGACATCCAGATCACACTCCTCGAGGCGGGCGCCAGCCGGGCGACAAACGTCGAGCTCTCACCTAGTTGGGAGGCGTCAGCTCAGGAGCTGCTGGCCGAGCGCGGGCTGCAAGACAGGGTGACCAGGGTTCTGGGGGAC
Source organism: Acidimicrobiia bacterium (assembly GCA_036555105.1). Taxonomy (GTDB): domain Bacteria; phylum Actinomycetota; class Acidimicrobiia; order Spongiisociales; family ZC4RG35; genus DATBMA01. The sequence goes on along the minus strand of DATBMA010000102.1, from coordinate 23,347 downwards.
TTCGTCGAGGTTGGCGCGGCCCCTGCCGACATCGTCATCATGCACCGCGTTGTCTGCTGCTACTCGGACTGGAGCGGTCTGCTGCGGGCCGCCGCCACAAAAGCCCTGCGAATACTCGGGCTTACGTTCCCGGTTGACCACTGGTGGACGAGGGGCTTCCTGGCGCTCGCCAATCTGCCCAATCGCCTGCGAGGAAGGACCTTCCGGGCGCACATCCATCCTCCCGCCGAGATGATCGCGACCCTTACCCGCTCCGGCCTCGAGATATCCCACGACCATGCAGGCTTGGTGTGGAGGACACTGGTCCTGCAGCGACGGCCCGCCTGAGGCGACGAGCGGGCCCCGTGCCGAGCACTTCTCTTCGTGAGTAACTTGCTGGGGTGTCGGCTCCGGCCCGGGTCGCCCCCCACAAGAACATGGCCTGGATCCCTGGCGGCAGTTTCGCCATGGGGTCGAACGACCACTATCCCGAAGAGGCCCCGGTTCGTGACGCCACCGTTGGTGGCTTCTGGATGGAGAAGCACCCGGTCACCAACCTCGATTTCATGCGTTTCGTCAAAGCCACCGGCCACGTCACTTGGGCGGAGAAGGTGCCGAACCCGGCCGATTACCCAGGGGCCAAACAAGACCTGAGAGCCGGTTCGGTCGTGTTCCACAAGACCAAGGGGCCGGTGGATCTGCGGGATCCCCACAACTGGTGGGGATGGCAGGAGGGTGCGGACTGGCGGCATCCGTCGGGTCCGGGCAGCAATCTCGATGGCAGGGAGCGGCACCCTGTCGTGCACATCGCCTTCGCGGATGCCGTGGCATACGCGGCGTGGGCAGGCAAGGAGCTTGCGTCCGAGGCCGAGTGGGAGTTCGCCGCCCGGGGTGGCCTGGACCGGGCCGAATACGCCTGGGGTGACGAGTTCATGCCCAAGGGAAAGCCAATGGCCAACACGTGGCAAGGCGAGTTCCCGTATCAGAACCTGATGACCGACGGTTACGAGGGGACTTCACCGGTGGGCAGCTTCCCCCCCAACGCCTACGGGCTATCCGACATGATCGGCAACGTGTGGGAGTGGACGACCGACTGGTACACCGCCGGGCCGCCTCAACACGCCTGCTGCGCCGCGGACCTGGAGACCGACAGCATCGACCCCCGCGATCCCGCCGGCATTGCTCGGCGGGTCATGAAGGGTGGCTCGCATCTCTGTGCGCCCAACTACTGCCGGCGATACCGTCCGGCTGCCCGGATGGCCCAGGCAATCGACACGACCACGTCCCATCTCGGATTCCGCTGCATCGTGAGAATCGGCAACGGCTAGCAACACGGAGGAAGACCATGGCGGCCAAGAAGCCCAAGAAGCCACAGAAGCCGAACATCCTCGTCATCTGGGGCGACGACATCGGCATCGCCAACCTGAGTTGCTACACCCGCGGGCTGATGGGATACCGGACACCGAACATCGACCGCGTGGCCGAAGAGGGGATGCTGTTCACCGACGCATACGGTGAACAGAGCTGCACCGCCGGTCGCTCATCCTTCATCACCGGCCAGAGCGTCTTCCGCACGGGTCTCAGCAAAGTGGGGATACCAGCATCACCCATCGGCCTCGCCGAGGAGGATCCGACGATCGCCGAGCTGCTCAAGAACCGCGGATACGCCACCGGCCAGTTCGGCAAGAACCACCTGGGAGATCTCAACCGATTCCTTCCGACCGCCCACGGCTTCGATGAGTTCTACGGCAACCTCTACCACCTCAACGCCGAGGAAGACCCCGAGGACCCCGACTATCCGAGCCAGAATGGCTTCCCCCAGTTCGGGGAGAACTTCGGCCCCCGGGGGGTCATCCACTCCTACGCCACCGAGGAGGACGACCCGACGGAGCAGCCCCGTTGGGGAAGAGTCGGCAAGCAGAAGATCGAGGACACCGGGCCCCTGACCCGCAAGCGTATGGAGACCTGCGACGATGGCTTCGCCGCCGCCGCGGTCGATTTCATCAAGCGCCAGCACAAGGCGGGCACACCTTTCTTCTGCTGGGTGAACTTCACCCACATGCACCTGCGAACCCACACCAAGCCGGAGAGCCTGGGGCAGGCCGGGCGCTGGCAGTCTCCCTATCACGACGCCATGGTCGACCATGACAAGAACGTCGGAACGGTCCTCGACGTGCTCGATGAGCTCGGCATCGCCGAGGACACCATCGTCATGTACAGCACCGACAACGGTCCGCACATGAACACCTGGCCCGACGGTGCGATGACCCCATTCCGCAGTGAGAAGAACACCAACTGGGAGGGTGCCTTCCGCATCCCCCTGGCCATCCGCTGGCCTGGCCAGATCCCGGCCGGGACAGTCTCCAACGAGATCGTCCAGCACCATGACTGGCTGCCTACCTTCCTGGCCGCTGCCGGCGACGCGGACGTGGTCGAGAAGTTGAAGAAGGGGCACAAGGCCGCAGGCAAGAAGTTCAAGGTCCACATCGACGGCTACAACCTGCTCCCTTACCTGACCGGCAAGGAAAAGGAGAGCCCGCGCAAGGGGTTCATCTACTTCAGCGACGACGGCGATGTCGTCGCCCTCCGGTTCGACAACTGGAAAGTCGTGTTCATGGAGCAGCGCATGGCGGGGACCCTGGGAGTCTGGGCGGAGCCATTCGTGCCGCTACGCCTGCCGAAGCTCTACAACCTACGGACCGACCCCTTCGAGCGGGCCGACGTCACCTCCAACACCTATTGGGACTGGGTGATGAGCAAGGCCTACCTCGTACTTGCGGCCTCGGCCATCGTCGGTGACTTTTTGAAGACCTTCAAGGAATTCCCACCGCGCCAGAAGGCCGCGTCATTCACGATCGATCAGGCGATGGAAAAGATGTTGGCCGGGGGCGGATGAGTGAGAACTGAGTAATGAGTACTGGTTTCGCCTATTGGCTTCTGAGCGCGTCGGTCGGCGCCAGGCGCGCTGCCCGCATAGCGGGGCTGATGCCCCCGAGGGCGCCGATCACCAACGCCGCCGCCAAACCGCCGAGCAGGGCCCAGGCCGGGACCAGCACTTCCCAACCCTTGAAGCGGGCGTATGCGGCCGTCACCAGCCACCCGAGGGCCACCCCGCCCAGGCCACCCAGGAATGAGACCAACAGGGCCTCGCCCAGGAACTGCGCGCGGATGTGCCCGCGGGTGGCCCCGAGGGCCCGCCGCAGCCCGATCTCGCCCCGCCGTTCGAGCACCGACGTGACCATGGTGTTGGCGACCCCAACCCCGCCCACCAGCAGAGCGATCGAGCCCAGGCCCAGCAGGAGTGCGGTAAGCGACTGATCGGCGGCATCCCGCGCCTCCAGCGCGTCGGTTGGCCTGGTCACCACCACTTCGTCGGGTTGGGCAGGATTGGCGGTGGCGGCCATCACGTTGCGGACCGCATCCACCTGCTCGGGATGGGTGCGGACGTAGATGGTGGAAGGAACGTTCTCGTGATCGAGGAAGTCCGCGGCCGCTGCCATCCCCACCAGCGCCGCCCGGTCAAGGTCCGGGCTGAGGTCGAACTGCTCGAGCACGCCGATCACCGTCCACCACTCATCACCGATCCACACCAGGCTGTCGACCGACCCCGCGCCTACTCCAAGCCGTTGGGCAGCCACCGAGCCGAGGACCACCGTGGGAAAGGAGGCCGTTGCCTCGTCCAACCAGCGGCCGGCTGCCATCACCCCGCCCAGAGTCTCGAGCAGATCGAGGTCGACCGCCTGCACGGTGATGCCCCCGGTCTGGCCGGGCGGGATCAGGTCGTTGCGGTAGACGCCGGCCTCCCCCACCGTGCTGATGGCACTAGCCGCCTGCACCGGCCCGATCCTCCCGATCATGGACTGGGCAGTCTCCGGCAGACGGCCCTGTCCGATACCGATGCCTTGCCCCGCTTGAACCTGAAGCAGGTTCGTGCCGAGACGATCGAGCTTGGCGATGAGGTCAGACCGACTGGATTCCGACAGCCCGACCACCGCGACCATCGAGGCGACCCCGATCAGGATCCCCAGCGCCGACAGCAGCGCTCTCACCCTCCTTATGCGGAGCCCGAGTGAGGCGGTCCGTAACAGGTCCCCAAAGTGGACCCGGGATGGCGGGGGGACCGTCATCATTTGTTGCTGTCGGACTCCACCAAACCGTCACGGATGGAGATCGTGCGCGGAAACCGATCAGCCACCTCGTGCTCGTGGGTGATCACGACCACCGCCACGCCCTGCGCGTTCAGATCCATCAGCAGGTCGATCACCGCCGCGCCAGTCCTGGTGTCCAGGTTGCCGGTCGGTTCGTCGGCCAGAAGGAGCACGGGGTCACCCATGAGGGCCCGTGCAATTGCCACCCGCTGCTGCTCTCCCCCGGAGAGGAGGCCGGCTCGATGGTGCACGCGCTGTTCCAGACCAACCCGTTCGATGGCGGCAGCCGCCCCCTGCTGGCGCTCCTTCTCGGTCAAGCCTGTGTAGAGAGCTCCTTCGGCGACGTTCTCGAGTGTCGTTGCTCCCGCGAGCAGGTGGAACTGTTGGAAGACGAACCCGACGCTGTTCGCCCGCAGCCCCGAAAGCTGGCGATCCGAGAGTTGGCCGGTGTCGAAGCCGGCGACATGCACCGAACCGGTGCTGGGCTGATCGAGGGTCCCCATGAGGTGCAGCAAGGTGGACTTGCCGGACCCGGATGGCCCCACCACCGCCACCAGCCCTCCATCGTCGACTTCCAGGTCGACTCCACGCAGGGCCTCGATCGGCGGACTGCCTGGGTAGGTCTTGGTCACTTCCCGAATGGACAGGACCGCCATCAGGGAACGACCACCTGGTCCCCGACTTCGAGGCCATCCCCGGTCACCTCCACCCAGCCGTCGGCGAATAGCCCGGCCTCGACTCCGACCAGGTGGGTGTTGGCGGGCGAATCGACCACTTCGACGGCATACCCGCCTTCGGCCAGGGCCAACAGCGCCGTGACCGGCACAGCCATCACTCCGAGGGCTTCGTCGGTGACGATGTCGACGTCGACCGGAGCTTCGTCGAGTCCCGATGCCAGAGCGGGGTCGTCAAGGCCGATCGTGACCTGGAACACGGCCTGCCCTTCGGTCACGGTGGCTGTGTCATCCACTTCCTGGACGGTGCCCGCGACCTCGGTCCCGTCCGGCAACTCGATCGTCACCGAGTCCCCAACGCTGATCTGGCCTTGGTCGGAGGCGGGCAGGTCCAGCCTTACGAGGATGTCCTCCGACGAAGTGCGGAGGGGAGCCTCGCCGTCGTGGATGGGTGAGCCAAGCGACACGTCAACGAAGGAGACCCGAACCGGGCCCGGGAGGAAGACCACCTCACCCAGATCCACGACCCCGTCCGCCTCCGCGCCCAGCGCCTCCTGCCAATCCTCGATCTCAGAGACGGTGGCCGAGGTGAGTTCGTCATCGACCGTCACCTCACCGTCTGGGTCGAAGCCCATGGCCGCGAGCGCGGTCTCGAGTTGGCCGACGTCGGCGCCTTCGGTATTGCGGCGCAATGCCCGCCAAGCAGGACGTTCGCCGTACAGCAGGACCACGGGCGATCCATCTACCTCGAACAGCACCCCGCCCTGCTCGACCGTCGATCCCTCATCGGGCAGCCAGGTCACGGTTCCGTTCAGGCGGTTGACGATGGGGTCGCCTGAGACCCTGCCCAGCGTCGCCTCGTAGCTGGTGGTCTGGCGCAAGTCGGTCTGCACAACCTCGGCGACTCCGAGCTCTGCCTCGGTGGTCGCCGATGCTTCACCGGACTGATCCCGGCCCAACCAGTACCAGGTGAACACTGCCAGGCCGGCGAGCACCAGGCCGGCCATGAACCACGCGGCCCGCTTCAAGGCTGGCCGCCCCCGCCACTTTGCCCTTCACCTCCACCCGGGGGACGTCCGAACGGGACCAGGCCGTTGCCCTCGAACACGCCCCGGCATTCCTCGAAGGCTGCCTGGAAGTCGGGGTCGTTCGGATCGATCCTCCCGATGAACCCTCCACCGCCCGATCCGGGGGTGCCATTGAAGTTCGGGTCCGGCATGTCGATTCCGTGGTCGCGCATGCAGGAGGTGAACTCGAGGAGCTGGTCCTGCAACTCTGCCTGGTCCTCCGGGCTGAATCCGAACCCGACTCCTTCCAGGAGATCTCCACACGCCTCCGCCGCGGCCCTCGCCGTCTCGGCAAAGCCCTCAGGCGGGCCATCCTCACCGAAGCTGGGCGGGCTCATACGAATGTTGCCATCCCCGTCAACCGTGGGGTCGGGCATGTCGACGCCGTGATCCCTCATGCATTGGGCGAACTCGAGTGCGGCCTGCTCCTGGTCTGCCTGGGTGGCTTCGGCAGTCGTGGTGGTGGCCCCCGATGCTTCATCGAGCGATGCCACCTCGGGGGCATCACCTGCGCTGCTGCAGGCCGACACGAAGAGCAGCAAAATGACCGCGGAAGCGACGCGCCGAGGCATACCCATCTGCTCATTCTGGCCTTGCATCGTTAACTGTGGGTAAACACCCCCGTCATCGGAACTCGCCAACCGCATATGGTCGGGGCGGTCGAGCACGTAATAGGGAGGTGGGGATGGCGGTCGGGTTCATTGGGATGGGGATCATGGGCTCGGCCATGGCGGCCAACCTCGTGGCCGCCGGCCACGAAGTGAAGGTCTGGAATCGAACCACGGCCAAAGCCGACGCAGTTGACGGCGCCGAGGTCGCTGCCAGCCCGGCGAACCTGGCCGCGGCCTGCAGTCCAGTCATGATCTGCGTGTCCGACTCTGCTGATGTCGAAGAGGTCGTCGTCGGGCCCAACGGCGTCCTCAGCGGCATCAAATCCGGGAGTGTCATCGTTGACCACTCGACGATCTCACCTGCCGTCACTCGCCGGCTGGCTGACACCGCCCGGGCCGCCGGCGGATCGTGGCTCGATGCCCCGGTGAGCGGAGGCTCCGAGGGCGCCCTCGGAGGGACGCTGGCGATCATGGTCGGAGGGGAGAGGGACGCCGTCGCGGCCGCCGAGCCGTTCATGCGCGCCTACGCATCCTCGATCACCCACGTCGGCCCGGTCGGCGCCGGTCAACTGTGCAAGTTGGTGAATCAGATACTGGTGGCGGTTAACGAGTTGGCCGTCTCCGAGGCACTCCTGTTCGCCCAGGCCGCCGGCCTCGACCTCGGCACCACCCTCGAAGCGGTGAAGGGAGGGGCGGCCGGCTCGTGGATGCTCTCCAGCCGGGGACCACAGATGATCGCCCGCGATTGGAGTCCAGGGTTCACAATCGACCTCCAGCAGAAGGATTTGAGGCTGGTGTTGGAAACGGCGGCCGATCTCGACTTGCCACTGCCCGCCACCGCGTTCGCCTCCCAGCTCTATCTGGCCCTCCAGCATCGTGGCCTCGGAGGCGAGGGGAACCACGCCATGGTCAAGGCTTTGGAGGAGCTGAGCGGGATTCGGATCGGGGAGGAAACCGCACCGTGAGCGAGCAGGTGCTGGCCGACCTCGCCGCCGAGCAGGAGGACCTCGACACCATCGTGGCCGGCCTCGATGAGAGGGGATGGGCCACCCCCACCCCGGCCGAGCCCTGGGACGTCAAAGACCAGATCGGGCATCTGGCGTTCTTCGAGGAACAGCAGACGCTGGCAATCACAGATCCCGATGCGTTCGTGATGGAGGTGAACCGTCGGCTCGAGCTCGGATCCTCCGCCTTCATGGACGAGCACCTCCGACGGGGGAGGGAGATGGCGCCGGTCGAAGTGCTGGCCTGGTGGCGAGATGCCCGCGCCTCCACCCTGGCTGCCTTCGCCGGGGTCGACCCGGATGCTCGCCTCGCCTGGTTCGGACCTCCGATGCGGGTGGCGACCGCCATCCAGGCGCGACTGATGGAGACCTGGGCACACGGCCAGGACGTGGCCGACGGGTTGGGTTTGGCCCGGGAGCCAACCAACCGCTTGTTCGAGATCGCCGAGTTGGGTGTGAAGACCTATTCGTGGAGCTTCCTCAATCGCGGGATGGAGGTGCCGGCCCAGCGCGTTCGGGTGGCGCTCCGAGGCCCATCCGGCACGACCAGGGTGTGGAACGACGAGGCCAGCGCCTCGGTCACCGGCCCGGTCGAGGAGTTCTGCCTGGTGGTGGTGCAAAGGAGGCATGTCCTCGACACTGGTCTCGTGGTCGAGGGCGAGGAGGCCTTGCGATGGATGGAGATCGCCCAGGCCTACGGGGGCCCGCCCGGGTCGGGGCGAGCGTCGGCATGACCCATCGGGGTCAATAGTCGGGGCCGGGCCCGCCGGTCCCCGCCACCTCAGGCGGCGCCGATCCCCCGAACACGGCCGCCGGCTCGAGATCCTCGGTGGAGTCCACCCTGACTGCCACCCATACCGCCCCTTTGGCCAGGGAGCCGACAGGCTGGATGGAGTGATCCCCCTCCCGGCCCTCCTCCAGGAAGAGCTGTTCACCCGGCCACCAGACACGGTGATGCCATCGGCGCTCGAACACTCCGGCAGCAACGTGCTCGGGATCGAAGTAGCGAGGGTCGGCCTGCCGGTCTCCCTGCGGGAAGACCTCCGACATGAACTCGAGCAAGGAGGGATCGCCTGCGGCGCCATCGATCGGCTCGAAGTTGGCGGCGTCGGCCAGGATCGGGCCGAACACCTCCTTCTCTCCGTGAGTCTCCAACGCCCGCAGGAAGTCGGGGTCGTAGACGCCGGCGAAGAACAGGTCGGCCCAGCGCCATCGATCGCCCTTCTCCGGGCGGTGCTCCGGTGGGTGCTGGGCAACGGTCGTCGGGTCGAGGTCGGGCCGGACCATCTCATTGGGGTCGTCGGCACCGGCCAGCGACGCCTGCTGGGCGCGGAATCTGGCGATCGACCCCTCGTACTGCGAGGTGAGCCACCCTCGCTCCGAGGCGAGCCGCAACGTCCTGGCCTCGAATAGCTGGGCACCCCGAGACGAGAGCCGGAACTGGCGGACGGCCGCCTTGCTCACCCCGAACTGGGGCAGGCCGGCCCCGGGCTCGGGGGCCGCCACGGTCTTGCCGTATGGGAACCAGATCAGCCTGGCCAGGACGGAGGCCAGGCCCAGATACTGCTCTCGCGCTGCCTCGGCCACCCGGTCGCCGGTGAAGGCGGCATCCACCTGCTCAGCCAGCGTGCGGATCGACTGCCCAAACCAGCGCAACTGAAGCCGCTCCTGTACCCGACGCCACGACACGTAGGCCAGCACCATCACCAGCGCCACTCCCAGGGTGCCGCAGACCAACCACAGCAGTTCGTCCAACTCGGCGGCGGAGGCATTGGCGTACCACCCGTCGGGCTGGGCCACCGCGCCGACAAAGAGGACAGAGAGATAGACGAGCACCGCCAGTATGGACAGTCGCGCCAGGCGCCCCAGGGAGGGAAACCGCTCCTGGCGGGCCGCGAAGGCATAGGCCTGGCCGAGCCCGGCTCCGGTCACCACCCCGGCCGCCACGGCCGCGTAGAGGGCGGCGGTGGTGGATGGATACCCGACGAACACCGACCCCAGGGTGGCGAAGCTCCAGCCCGCAACCCCCCCTGCCAGCACCCCCATCCAGGTCGCGCCGGTCCCGGGTGTCTTCCCTTCCTCTGGAGCGATCCCGCCGGCGGCGACCGCCTCCGCTACTGCTTGGCGCCCATAGCCCCGCAGCACCATCAGGGCCCCGGCACAGGTGAGGGTGAGGAGGGCGAAGACGACGTCGCGGGTCAGCGGGTCCATGCCTGTGATCCCCCAGGCCCGAATCGCACCGGTGAGCAACAACAGGCCCACCACGAACGCGGCGATGAGGACGCTTCCCCAGATGTGCCAGGCGGTGAACCCGGGAGGCCGGTAACCCGCCAGCGCCGCCATCTGGCGGTCCAAGTTTTGAAGCAGCCGGGAGGCGGCGGTGCGGTTGGCACCGCTTATGAGCTCTACTTTCGCTCCCAGCTTGCCGAGTAGGGTGACCGGCTGCGGAGACTCCGCCTCGTCCAGGGTCGACTTGGCAGTCTCCACCAACCCCTCCTGGGGGTGTACGGCCAGCTGGCCGGCGTCGGTCACCACCGCCCGGCGGCCGTGGACCTCGAGAGGCTCCACTCCGGGGGGCGGCTCACTGCCGTCGGCGGCTGAGAGCACGACCGCTCGCAGGTTGCCCCAGACCGTCTGATCGATCGCGGGCCCTCCCTGCAGGTCGAGTCGACGCTCGGCCTGGCGCTTGAGATCGGCGATCAGAGCCTCGTACTCGCCTTCACCCCCGGCTCCTGGACGCACCTTGCCCTTCCAAACCACCTCGATGATCGAGGACGAGCCCACCAGCTCCTGCATCATCCGCCCGGCCAGCTCTGAAAAGTCTTCGAAGAGCCCCTCCACCGCCCGGCGAGGCAGGGACACCACGAAGCGGCCCATCTCCCGCAACACCAAGAGGAGCGTGCGAAGAGGCCGCATCTGCTCACGTTGGGGCGGCTCCGGCTCTCGGGCCTCGAACCGGAGGCCGTCGAAGAGCGGCTCCGCCCGCTCCGCCAGCTCGGTCACGGCCGCCCCCGGGGCGGGGGCCTCGATCGTGCCTGGAGGGACCGGCAGCCGCCCCTCGTGGTCGACGATCTCCTGCAAGGGCAGTGCGGGGCTGCGCCCCACTCTGGCGTATGAGCGGACGAGCCTGACCTTGGGCCGATCCCCGAAAATGACGCCAGGGCCCATGTCGTCCGGCAGGCACCCCTCCATCCCGGAAAACATCCCGAGCAGGGCGGCCGTCTCCACCGCCACATGGCCGCTGAAGGCCGGAGTGCCGGCGCCGAGCGGGGAAGCGAAGCGAGCATCGGAGCGGCGGTCCTCCGGAACCGCCACCAGATTCGCCTGAGCGTGCGGCGAGAAGAAAGAAGGGTCCGGACCTCCCATCACCTCCCAATCCGGGAACCAGATCCTGGACACAGTCACCGCGGTCCGATCGGGGGCGAGGGAGACGAGACGCTCGCGCACCGCCTCCGCCGCCGCCACCACCGCTCCGGCGTCGTCACCGGTGGCGGCGAGGGCGGCCAGCCGGATCTCGGCTGCCGCCTCCTCTCCGATCGAATCGAAGATGCCAACAGGGTGAGCCCCGGTGCGATCGAACTTCGTTCCTTCCCACGGCCGCGACCGGGACGCCTCCTCAGGCGCCAGGTGCCAGAAGGGGCGTATGAGCCCCTGGGCGGCCATCGTCCCGAGCAGGGATATGGCCTCCCCCACAGGGCCGGCCGACTCCCCCACCAGGACCGTCGAGGCTTGCCTCACTAGAACTCGGGTGTGGTTTGCGAGGCCCGCACCTGCAGGGCCACCGCCATCCGATGCAGCTCCTCGTTGATGAGGTCGGTGGCACCAAGCCACGAGTTCTCGGGACCGATCCGGCCTGCCCGCCGCTCTTCGTCGGCGTGCTGCTCGTAGGCCTCCTCCGTCTTGACCACCAGCTCGGCCAGAGCGGCGGCCCGGCTGCCTGCTTCCTTGTGTTGGATCTGCGACGTGCCGGCTTCCAGCCCATATGCGGTGCCGGCTGCCACCCATTCCTCCAGCACCGGGCTCAGCTCGCGAAACTCGCCAACCTCGGCGCCGATGGTCCCGGAGCTGCGGCCAAGCTCGATGAGGGCCTCGAAGATGCCGAGCATCTCATGGGGCTTGCCGATGTCTGCCGAGTAAGGGATGGCCAATGCCAGAGTCTCCAGGAAGGCGCCCAGCTGGCGCGGCCGGATGGCGCCGGGACTGGTCACCAGGGGCGGCGAGTCGACCACCTCTCCCCCGCGACCCCGCTCCAGCCGGACCACCGTCGTCCCACCCTCCTCCTGGACCACCTCGAGCAACCCGAGGAAGCGAGCCACGAACCAGCCTCTGACCAAGGCCCGCACCATCGGCAGCGGCAGCGGAATCGCCTGGGCCAGCGGCCGGCTCCGGCGCCACTTCCAAAAATCGCGCAGCCTGCCCGACTTGGCGGCAGCGGCGTAGCCGTCGGCAATGGGGTCGATGAGCGAGCGGAACACGGCCGGGTGGAGGGCCCCCTCCAGCATCGAGTAAATGGAGATTCGCTTGACCCGGTCGCCCTGGGTCACGTTGTCGTGGACCCCATCGCTGCGGTCGGCCAGCTTGGAGTCGAGGAACTCGTTGACCCACTTCTCCAACCTGTGGTTCTTGAGGGGGATCTCGCCCGGGACTGCATGAGTGGTCAGCGAACGGTCGTGGACCTCGGAGAGCAGCACCGGGTCGATGTGGACCAGCGGCTCGGCCGCTTCGAAAGCCGACTCCAGCGCAGCTTGGAAGGCTCGTTCCCGGTCGCGAGCCGCCGCCGCCGGCAGCTTGCGGTCGGGCTCGCGCAGATAAGTGCGCAGGCCCTGTGACAGGAAGTCGTCGAAGTCGGTCCCGGGGCGGGTCAGCCAGGCTCGCGCCCTCAACACCAGCTCGTCGCGTTCGACGTGGAGCCGGAAGCGAGCAGGGCGGTCGGGCTCGCCGCCGAGGAGGATCGCCTCGCTCGGCTGCCAGCGGTCGACTTCCTCGAACAGCTCCCGCACCAGGGCTGCCAACCGACGGTCGGCCGGGGCGCCGTCCTCCAGGAAGCCGCCGGTCACCACCGCATGGCGGACGCTTCGCCAGCGCTCGGCGGTGGCCCCGCCTGCGGTTCCCATGGTGGTGGCCAGCAGCTCGTCGAAGAGCAAGGGGAAGGATTGGGGATCGATGACGAGCGCCACCGTCTTGCCCGGCACCAGGTCGTCCGAAACGGCCTGATCGCGATAGGGGAGGTGGCGGGGCCAGCCGTCCACAGGCGCCGCCTCGACGTCGGCCGGATCGAGCTTCCGCTGCAGGTCTCCCAGCGCAGCCCGCACCGCGTCGATAAGAGGCAAGACCACCGACTGGTCGAAGTCGATCAGCAGGGCGCGGGCGATGAAGCGGGACTTCTCCTCCATCCTCTGAAACACGAGGGTGTCCACCGCCTGGGCGGCACCTGCCCGAACCGCTTCGTGCTCGGAGCCGATCTGGCCGCCCAATTCCCCGAACGCCGCCTGGGTGTTGGAGCGGACGTGCGACGAGAAGTTCTCGAACTCGATCCTCTCCTGGTCGAGATCGTCGGCGGCGGTGGCTATCTCCTGTCTGACCAGCCCGAGAAGCTCGGTGAGCACTCCGAGCCCGTACTCGGCGGCTATGTCACCTGCTTCCTTCAACAGGCGGCGAGACACCTCTCTGGTCCACCCTCTGGCGCGCTCTCGGAGCCGGGTGTCGTAGCGCTCGTTCTCGGCCGGGGCCAGCAGCTCCGCCTCCTCGACCACCGACGTCAGCCAGTCGTCGATCCTCCCTTTGGCCCCCACGTTCTCGACCGTCCGCTGGTACACGGACTCGGCCAGGCTGCCGGTCAACAGGCGTCGCTCCTTCAAAGGCAGGGCGATCGCCTCCACCACCTGGTGCTCGTTGCCGCGTTCGTTGATGCCGACGTTGTTGAGGAAGCCGGTGAGGCGGTCGGCGGCAAGCGATGAGGCGATCACATCCGGGGTGAGCCCCTCGTAGCGCTCGATGCCCTCGGTGGCCAGCCGGTGGCCGTTGACAAGGGTGTCGACCGCATCTCTCACCACCCTCCGCTCGGAGTAGGCCTTGAACCGATCAACTCCCAGGTCCACCTCGGCATAGCCAAGGCCCTGCAGGGTTCCTACATAGGGCGGCTCCATGAGCATGTGCCGGGGCCCGCCCTCGTCGCCGTAGGTGCCTGCGCTGTTCTGCCAGTTGGCGGCGGTGTACACGACGAAGTCGTCCTGCACCTGGGGATCGGTCATGACCGCCGCCAGGCAGCGGCCCATCACTCGGTAGACGTCGGTCTGATCCCCGAACACCACGCCGCTCGTGTTGGCGTGCCCAACCAGGAATGAGAATGCGGGCCCGCTGCGGGAGATCTCCCGCTCCTCGCCGGCCACGGCCACCCTGCCCCCTGCATAGAGGCCGCTCAACAGCTCCGCCAATGCCGCTGCCGAGTTGGGGTGTACCCCAGCCCTAGCGCCGGTCGAGAGGCTCTGAAAGACGTCTGCCGCATAGAGGATCCCGAAAGAGTTGTCGAGCCACTGCTCCCCTTCGGCCCGCAACATGTCGGCCACGTCGAGGAAGAGCCCTGCGCCGGTGCCACCGGCCAAGGAGGAGACGATCATCAGCACCGGCTCTCCCTGCTGCTGGTACGTGCCCGTCCCTTCTTCGTCCGCCGCCGCCCGCAGCCGCTGGAGCTCCCCGATGGCGTCGGCCGTGCGGAGGGCCGTGATCTTGCCCTGCAGAGCGCGATGGATACGGTCCTGCTGATCAAGGCCAAGCACCCTCCCGATCGCCCGGTATTGGCCGGCCCCGTGGGCGATAGGGACATTCATGAAGGCGGGATCCACCCACCATCCGTCGAGGTTGGTGCGCTTCTTGGCCAGCCGATCGACCACGGTGCCAAAAGGCACCCCATCGCGATGGAGGGCCATGTACTCGACGGGTGGCAGGAGATCTGGCCGGCCAGGCAAGATCGGAGCCTCCTGGGTGGATGGGGTGTCGATGTGGAGGAACTGCCAACCCTGCGGCATCTCACTCTGCCATCCGATCTCTCCCAGCCATTCGCGAAGAGACTGCTTCAGATAGCGGATGGTCTTCCCCCCGGATCCGCCGAGCCCGATAACGAGAAACCCTCTCATGTCTCTCCCGTCCTTTCCATGGTGTCGGCCAGAACCCGGGACGACAGCTCCGCCCCGAGCAGTTCCAGTGAGTCGGTTGCCAATTCCACGCCGAACCGGCCGGGGTCGGTGCCCCGCGCCTCCCTTACATCGAACAACAACACCCCGGGTGCCTTCTGGGCGATGCCCTCCACCAACCCTTCCATCTGCGATGTGGAGAGCCCGATTGCGACCAAAGGGCCGAGGGCGTCTGAAGCCCTTCCTCGGTAGGTCCGCTCCGCCACGGTCCTCCGGCCTGGCATTCCCGGTCCCTGGTGGGCGGCGACCAGGTCGGTCCCGAGCCCGATCGCGGCGTACGGAGCCACCCACGGCAGGGCGGACACCACGCGCCCGATACGCAGCCGGCCGGCGTGGAGTTGGCCGGGGGTGCGACGGGGGAGCCGGAGGTCGCCTTCCCGCGGCGCCTCGGTCAAGGTCACCTCCAGCGTCCCGTAGCCGCTGGGGGCCAGCTCGGCCACGAACTCGGCGTAGCGGACCCGGTGGCGCCGGGGGTCGGGGATGCGGGCGATCAGCCGGTTCACCCCGTAGGCGATGCCCCAAAGCGCCCCGAGCAGAAGCACCATCAAGCCCGACGTAATGGCCGCCACCAGCAGAGGCTGGGCCCGGGGGGCGATGTCGAGGTCGACCGCCAGCACCCCCTCTTCCTGGCGGGAGGGATCGGCCGCCGGAGCGGCAGAAGTGCGTAACTCGAGCACCTGGTGGGCGAAGCCGGAGCGATCGAAGGTGACGGTCATCGTCACCACCCTTGGCCCCCCCGCCTCCAGCTCGACACACTCCGACCCTTCGAAGGCGGCAGTGACGCCGATCGTCTCCCCCTCGGCCCCGGTCACTGTTCCATTGGGGTCGAGCAGGCAGATACTGCCGCCGTCGCGGGGGTCCACCTCCAGCTCCACCGGGAAGGGTCCCACCCCCTCTCCGGTGACGGGATCCGGCTGGCGGGCGATGGTGGGGGCATTCAGCTGCTCATTGACCGGGAAGGTCGCCTGGCCGGACTTCGACAAGCCGGGGGCGGAGGTCAGCTCCACCGTCAGCTCGAATTCGGGCTGGGCGGGAAGGGCAGGCACCGCGATCTCCCAACCTGAACCGTCGGGGGTCCCGACCGCCCCGGTAGCCGACTCGAGCGCGAGCCGCGTGATGACGTCGCCCTCCAGGCGGCCATGGGGGCCCTCCGCCACCACAACGAAGGAGGCCGGATCCCCCTGGTACATCGTCGGAGCAACGCTTTGGATGGCCGGCACCGCTGCCTGGGCGGCGACGAAGGCGCAGGCCTCTTCCACTCCTTCGATCTCCAATGTGAAAGGGGCGGCGTCGGTCGGCACTGTCACCATCACGGTGTCGTCCCCGATCTGCTCCTGGCCTGTAGCCGCCACCGAGGAGGAGGCGGAGGGCGCGATACCGTCGCCGCGAGCAATCACCCTCAACCCCGTTACGAGGGGGTAGGGCACCGCCCCGGCGTCCACCGTCTCGTCGGTGATGGTCAGCGCGTCTGCAGCGGGCACGAGGTCATCAAGGCGAAAGAGCCCGACCTGGGCCTGGCAGGCCATCAGATACGGCAGGCCGGCCGCATCGGTCGCGTTGCGGAACGAACCGTTGCCTGGACCGCAGTCGAAGGCAGGATCTCCGCCCATCCCCCGCAACACCCGCCGGCTGTCGGACGACATCCCGGTCTCGTCGCCCAGCAGCATGATCTGGGAGCTCACTCCTTGCTCTCCGAGGCGGTCGGCATAGCCACCACCACCGCAGATGAGGCCGGGCATGAGAGCCTCGGCCTCTGCCACGTTCTCGGAGGTGACAGGCACGTCGAGGTAGAAGCGGTCGAGGCCGTCACCCAAGAAGTCCGGGTCGAGGTCGTGCTCGCCGTCCGTGAACCAGAAAAGAAGCCGGCAGTCGGCGCCACCGCCGGAGGCGAAGGCCTGCTCGGCGCCGTCGAGGGCGTATACGTAGTCGGTGTGACCCTGATCGGACACCGAAGCCACCTCTTCCACCTGGCCCAAGATGCCGCCGAGGCTGCCCTGATCCAGCTTGGTCCAATCTCCGACCCGGAAGTCGGTGCCGAACCCGGCCACCTGGACCAGCACCTCCGCCTGCTCGGCCAGGACGGCGTACGAGCTGACCACTGCCTTGGCCCCGGCGATGCGTTGGTCGCCCGGATCGGTGCGCCGAAGCGATCCCGACTGGTCGATCAGCAGCAACACCTCGAAACTGGAGTCATCGGGGGAACAGCCGCCCGGCAGAGTCTCCGCCTCCTGCGCCCCGGCCGGGACCGGGACCACGAGGGCGAGGAGGGCGAGCCCCGCGATCACCTGCAGGCGCCGCATCAGATCTGACCGGTCCAGGCGCGGGCGGCGAAGAATGCGAGTCGCAGGCCATGCCAGCCGACCGCCAGCGTCAGGGCAACGAGCAAGCTCGCCCATCCGATCAGGCTCGGCCTCCAGGCGGGTTCATGCCAGCGCCCTCCGGCGCTCTGGCGCTCGTAGCGGAAGACGGCAAAACCCGGAAGGGTCACGACGAAGGTGATCGCCAGAGCGGCGATCGACTTGGCGAAGGAGGAATCCATCCCAGGAGCCAAGTTGCGCGGCTCGTCCCAAGCGAGCATCGCAATCGCGATCGCCGACACGGCGAGTGCAGCCACCGCCCCCATGAACCTGGCCCGAGCGCTGGCGCGCCGGCGCACTGCCAGCACCTCCGCCCGCGGGCGGCCAGGCCCCGTCCCCGGGATGGGAACGTTGGTGTTCATGAGCCTCCTTGCGGGAATGTGGAGGCAGAGGCAGTGGCGTGGTTGGCGATGGCGGCGTCCTCCCCAGGAGTCGTCGGATCACCTGCGACGGCAGACGGGTCGTCTACCTCACGTGGTCGGGGCGGATGGTAAGGGACCCCCGGCGGTAGGCAACATGGAACGGCCCAAGTCCCCCTGGCGCCGTGCGACCCCCCTAGGCCTCGGTCTCGGTTCGCAGGAACTCGGCCCCCCCCGCCACCAGCCCAGCGGCAGCCGGTATCCAATAGGAGACGACGCGGAAAATCAGGACTGGGGCGACGGTCACCGAAGCCGGGAACCCGAACGCAGCCAGGGCACCGACCAGCCCCAGCTCGGCGAATCCCGCCCCGCCCGGGGTCCCTGGCAGGCCCGCGAACAGCTGGCCGATGCCGAACGCGGCGAACACCTGGGTAGGAGTGAGGTGGATGCCAAAGGCTTCCATGACCAATGCCATGGCCGAGGCTTCCAATATCAGCCGCAACCAGAGCAGGATTTGTGCCCTCCAGTTGGGTGGATGGTTGACAGCCGTTGGGCCCAGCAGATCCTTGACTCTCGTGGGTAGCTTGGCCGTGATCGATCCCAGCCACCCGCTCCCGAACATGACCACCGCCCCGATCACCAAGGTGGCGATTGCTATGAGAACGGTGGCAGGAAACAGCGATTGATATAGCCCACGCTCGCGGATCCACAGGAGGCAGAACCCGGTCCCCAGCAGCAGCCCTGCGTAATTGAGGCCGGTTGCACGCACCGCCGCCCCGGCCGCTCCAGGCGCCTCTCGCCGCACGGACCAGGCCATGGCCACAGGGGTCACCGCTCCCCCGGCTGGGATCAGGCGTGCCACCCCGGCCCCTACCAGTGCCCCCTTGAAGGCCGAATATGGCCTCAGCTTCCCTCCGTTCTCCTCTACCCCCTGCCTGAACAGGAGCCCGAAGAACCACTTCGCGCCGAGCTGAGCAATCACCGCAACGACCACGACCACCAGGGCCAAGGCGGTGAGATCCGGGATGTCGACCTGGCTGAACACGAAGATCATGGCGGCGACATAGAGCAGCCCCACCAGCCCCACGATCACGATCAACCGCTTGCGCTTGATGGTCTTCACATCGCCCCGGCCTCGACCGGGCTCTCGACCAGTGGCGATTGACCTGGTTCCTGATCGAAGATCGCGCGGAAGATGGCGGCCTTGAAGCCGGGCTGTCGACCGGGATTCCCTTGCGCTCGGCGAATGAACATCAAGAGCGCCAGGCCGATCAGGCCCCATATCTCATATGCCGGTCGGTCGAGCGCAAGCCCGACGAAGGGGAGCAGGCCCCAGCCCAACGTGCCTCCCAGGCCTCCACCGATCTTCCATCCGGACACGGCGCCTGCCGTCGTCCACCACAGCAGAGCGGGGTCCAGGGCAACCAGGACTCCGGCTGACGACGCCAATCCTCGACCCGCTCGCCCACGAAGGAAGATCGACCAGTTGTGGCCGATCACAGCCGCGACGCCGGTCAGCCATAGAGCCCCCTCATCGAAGCCCGCCTGCCTCAAGGCCAGGACAACGAACAGGCTCTTGGCCCCGTCGAGGATCGCGCCGAGAGCCCCGGCAGGTACCCCGCATGTGCGCGACAGGTTGCCTGCCCCGGGGTTGCCCGAGCCGACCTTGCGCAGGTCGACTCCGTAGGCGAAGCCGACGAGCAGCGCGAAGGGCACGGCTCCAACCAGATACCCGATGATGGGGGCAATGAGCGCGGACACAACTGGAAAGGCGTTGCTGGGAGGCAACTGAAGTTAGCAGGGCCTGGTTTGTCGGCTCCCCACCTACGAGCGCGCCAGCAGGGCCCGGGCCAGAGGGACCGCACGCGCGCAGGTGTCTCCCCCAAAGGGATCCTGGCTGTCGCCTGACGGCATCATCGAAACGTAGACCACCCGATTGCCTTCCCTGGCCAGGACTCCGCCGGAGATGACCACGCCAAGTTCGGTGCAGAAGGCTTCGTCACCGAGACCGGGCACATCGGGCCCGCGGAACGGAGACGTCTCTACCTGTATTGAGCCGCCCGCGATCGACGTGCTCGATACGACCTCGCCGTCGGCGATGTCCGCGGCGCCGGCGAAGACCTCCGCTGCGTCGCTGCCGTCGTAGACCGATATCCACGCCGCGTACGAACCGTCCTCACTGCTGACAAAGCAGTTGGGTGCGCTCGCCAAGAGGCGGGTGTCGCGGATGATCCCGAGGACGCTGCCGAAGATGGAACGACCCGACTCCACCGTGACCTCCGCCTCGACCGCGTGACTGGCGTCCTCATCGCTGATCAGCTCGCACGAGTCCGGGGAGGCAACGTCCTCGACGCTGTCGACGAACCTGCTGACGCCCCAGAAGAAGAAGGCGCCGGCCGCCACGACCAGCACCAGCAGGATCACTCCGCCGATGATGGCGGCCTTGGCGCAACCGCTCATTCCCGACTTCGGGGCCATGGGTGGGAGGGCGTTGGGGTCGGTCGGCGGAGAAGGCGGTGGAGGAGGCGGCGCCTGCTCGGCAGGTGGCGGCTCCGGCGGCGTGGGGCTGGAGGCTGGCGGCTGGTCCTGCGGCGACGGCGGCGAGGGGCTGGAGGCTGGCGGCTGGTCCGGCGGCGGCGGCTCTGGCGGCTGGTCCGGCGGCTCTCCCGAGGTCATCGCACGATCCTAAGCAGCCGCACGGTGCGATCGTGAGACTTCGCGACTGTGCGACGCCAGGAGCAACTGCCTCCGGCCGGGTTATCTTTCCAGCAGCCTCCCGAGGAGCTCGTCACGACCATCAAGATCACCTACGCAACGATGTCGGCCGACAACGAGGAGTTGCAGGCGTCTTACGACCGCGGCATCGAGGCGGCCAGGGCGATGCTCGACCAGGACCACCCCTTCTTCGTGAACGGCGAAGAGCGCTGGACCGACTCCAAGCTGGAGGAGCGCTCACCCATCGACTCGGAGATCGTCATCGGCCGCTACTCGCAAGGGACCGCGGTCGATGTCAACGACGCCGTGGCGGCAGCCAAAGCCTTCGCTCCCGATTGGGCCGCCACCCCGTGGGAGGAACGGGTCGCTCTGATCCGCAAGGTCGGCGAGGTCATGGAATCCCGAACGTTCGAGCTTTCGGCCCTCATGGCCATGGAGGTCGGCAAGAACCGGTTGGAGGCGCTCGGCGACGTTGCCGAGACCGTCGAGTTCTGCCGTTACTACGCGTTGCAGATGGAAGAGCACGACGGGTTCGTGACGCCGCTGGGTCAGTTGAGCCCCAACGAGGAGAACGTGTCGGTGCTGCGGCCCTACGGGGTTTGGGCTGTCATCTCCCCGTTCAACTTTCCGATGGCCCTGGCCGGCGGGCCAACCATCGGCGCCCTGATCACAGGCAACACGGTCGTGCTCAAGCCTGCCCACGCCGGAGCTCTCATCGCCCTCGAGCTCTATCGGGTGATGCGTGATGCCGGGCTGCCGGCAGGCGCGTTCCATGTCATCACCGGGCCCGGCAGCGAGATCGGCAAGGCCCTCGTGCAACACCCCGATGTTGCGGGCATCACCTTCACTGGCTCATACGAAGTGGGCATGGGGATCTACAAGTCCTTCGCCACCGAGTTCCCCAAGCCGGCGGTGTGTGAGATGGGCGGTAAGAACCCGACGATCGTCACCGCCACTGCCAACCTCGACGAGGCGGCGGAGGGAGTGATGCGAGCCGCCTTCGGCTACTCAGGGCAGAAGTGCTCGGCGTGCTCGCGGGTCTATGTGGAACAGCCCGCTTATGACGAGTTCGTCGACCGGCTCGTCGAACGGACGGGAAAGCTGGTGGTGGGAGACCCGCTCGATCGCTCGGTCTACATGGGACCCGTGATCGACCGCCAAGCGGTGGAGCGGTTCCGTGCCGCGCTGACCGAGGTCGAAGACTCCGGCGGCAAGGTCCTGGCGGGCGGCGAGATCCTGACGGAGGGAGACCTGGGCAGAGGCAACTTCGTTCAGCCGACGGTCGTTTCGGCGCCTCTCGACTCCTGGGTGTGGGAACGAGAGCTGTTCATGCCGTTCCTGGCCGTGGCCCCGGTCGACTCACTCGATCAGGCCCTGGACCTCGCCAACGACACCGAGTTCGGGCTGACCGCGGGGCTCTTTGCCGGCACCGAGGACGAGATCGAGCGATTCTTCTCCCGGATCCAGGCCGGGGTCACGTATGTGAACCGCCGGGCCGGCGCCACCACCGGGGCCTGGCCCAACATCCAGTCGTTCGGCGGTTGGAAGGGCTCGGGGACCTCCGGGACCGGTGGCGGCGGCCCCTGGTACCTGCGCCAGTACATGCGCGAGCAGAGCCGCACGGTGGTGTCCTGAGCCTCGAACTCCGCCTGGCGACCCACCTGGCAGGGGGACGAGGTTGATCGTCCTCGTCACCGGCGCCACCGGGGTGCTGGGACGGCGGGTGGTGAGCTTCCTGGCAGGCCGGGCTCATGCGGTTCGGGCGATGTCGAGGAGCGGGACCATGGTGGTCGAGGAGGCCCAGGCGGTCCGGGGGGACCTCATCACAGGCGAGGGAGTCCCGGACGCGGTCGACGGGGTGGATGCGATCGTGCACTGCGCCTCCGACCCTCAACGCCACCAGCAGCTCGACCGCGCCGGCACCGCCAGGTTGATCGACATCGCCCTTCGCTCGGGCAAACCCCACTTCCTCTTGCCCGGAATCGTCGGCAGTGACCTGATCCCGTACTCGTACTACCAATCGAAGCTGGCGGCCGAGTCGCGGCTGGCGGCGAGCGGGCTGCCCTGGACCATCATCCGGGCCACCCAGTTCCATCAGCTCATCTGGCATGTGCTCGAGAAGAAGAGCCGCCGGCCGTTGGTGGTGGTCCCCAACGAAACCAGGTTCCAGGTCCTCGACCCGAGCCAGGTGGCGGAACGGCTCGCCCTCTCAGTCGAAGAGGGCCCGGCAGGCCGGCTGCCCGACATGGGCGGGCCCTTCGCCTATGCGGCGTCCGACCTGGCGCGTTCCTACCTGACAGCGACCGGCAAGAAGCGGATGCTGGTCAAGCCGAACTACCCAGGTCTGGTGTGGGCTGCCTTCCGGGCCGGGGCCAACCTCACCCCCAATCGAGCCGCAGGCGAAACCTGGAACGACTTTGTCGCAAGGCAGGCCTCACGGCTCAGGACTTGAGGCTTACGACGTGAGACCTATTTCTGCTGGCCGAACCAGACCCTGACCCCGTCGGGGTCGTCGACTCCGAAGACCAGGTCGCCCCACGCCTCCTGGCGCAGCTCTCGCGTGATCGGCACCCCGAGCCGCCGGAGATGTTGATGCCATTTCTCGACGCTCTCGACGAAGAACCCGAGCTCGATTCCCGTCGGCTTGGGCCAGTACTGGCCGGGAGGTGGGCCCAGCAGCTCCAGGGTCTCGCCTCCTTTTGCCTCCAGCACGATGCCGTCGCCATGGGGGCGCTCCCAACCAGTGACCCGCCGGAACCCGAGCATCTGCTCGTAGAACGCTCGGCTGCGTTCGAAGTTGGATACCCGTAGCAACGCCCGCAGGCCTTCAACGTGACCCGGCGGTCGCGTTGGCCCAGCGGTGGCCATCACGTCTTTGGCCTCGGCCATGGTGAACCGTCCGGCCGTCACCTCGCGCCCGACGATGATTCCCGCCAGGCGCCTTCCGTTGTGCTCGAGGCCTACGACCTGCCTCAGGTCATCGAGGTCACGGACCCCGCCCGCCGCGATCACAGGTTCGTCGACAGCCTTGAGGGCATCTGTGAGGATTTCCAGGTTGGGCGGCTCGGTGAGCGCATCCCGCCCCGCCTCTGCCACCAGGAAGGCCGCCACTCCCGCCGAGGAGAGCTCGATCAACGTCTCCTCCAGGTACCGGCCGCTGTTGTGGGTCCACCCCCGGGTGGCGAGCTCGCCGTCGGGACGGCAGTCGAGGGAGACGACCACCCTTCCCGGATAGTCGCGGCA
>DATBMA010000101.1:0-25814 GCA_036555105.1 Acidimicrobiia bacterium | reverse complement strand
TTGCGAGGTTGTCGCAATCGTTGAGCCACAGATCGTCAGGGTGCTGCCAGTCCGTGGCGAACCTCCAGCCGTAGCGCTCATCGGGCCATAGCACTGATACCGTTTCCGCCGTCATTCCCGGCCCTCGGAACGCAGAGAAGTCAAGGTCGGCAAGTACGACTAGGCAGTCTTGACGGTCGAGGAGAATGGTCTGACCTGTGACGCTCGAACCACGTACAGGCGCAGAGGTAAAGGTGCCGGGCTGACCCATCAGACTGACTCCGTCATCATGAAGCTTCTCTGTCGCCACTACTGCCCACAAGGCGTCCTCGTCCTTGCGGTAGATGGCGTCGAACCAGCCGAACCACAGGTCTTCGAGGATCGCCTTGACCTCCTCCTCCCGCGACGCCGCCTGGGTGGTCGATGAGGAGAGCGCGCCGGTCGTGAGAGTGGTGGAAGCCTGCTCGGGCTGAGTGGTAGTGGAAGGCGATTGAACCGTCGAGGTGGTCGGTGTGGGTTCGTCCCTCGACATCAGCCACGCTGCCCAGACGAGACCAGCGACAAGGGCGATGACGAACACCCAGCGCCATGGACGCATGGCTTCCCCCCTTCGCTGACCCTCTGAACCTACTCCAACTGCCTGGATGGGTTCCAGGGACCCGTGACGGCGGCTTTTCGCGGCCAATGGCGACGGGCGGATGCGGGCGGGCCAATACCATCGGCAGGTGATTCGCTCTCCTGCGCCACCTGACACCGACCGCTACCCCATCGAGCCCTGGGCCCTGGTGGAGAGAGGGCTGCCGGTCGGTCGGGAGGCGAACAGCGAGACTCTGTTCTCGCTGGGGAACGGGCGAATAGGGATCAGGGGCAGCTTCGAACAGGGCGACGGCAACCACACGCCGGGGACGCTGATCAACGGGTTCCATGAGACCTGGCCGATCGTCTATCCCGAGGTGGCGTATGGCTACGCCACCACCGGCCAGACCATCGTCTGGGTGCCTGACGCCACCGGGATGGCGGTAACCATCGACGGAGCGCCACTCGAACTGCGATCGGCATCTGAGGTCGAGCGCCGCCTCGACTTCCGAACCGGGGTGCTGACCACCTCGGTCCGGTTCGACGGGTGTGACGTCCAATGGCGGCGGATCGTTTCTAGAGAACAGTCGAACCTGGCGGCTTTCGAGGTCCGGGTGCGGGTCGATCACAAGGCGACGGTCGGTGTCGAATCGACATTGAGAAACCGACAGGACCTCGACCACCTCGGGTTGGCGGCGGAACCGTCGGATCCGCGACGGGCTCCCAAGTTCTCCGGCCGGGTTTTCGAGTCCAAGGGCCACCGGGCCGAAGGCGGCAAAGTCGTGGCCGACTATCAGACGGTCCGCTCCGGATTGAGGCTGTCGATGGCCGTCGATCATCGTGTCGAGCCTCCCGCCGGCTTCGAGGCGAGGGGCGACGCCGACAACACGACGGTGGTGACTACCCAGGACGTGCAGGCGGGAGAAACCGTCATCCTCACCAAGTTCGTCTTGTACGGAACGGACGCCGGAGACTCCCTGGAGTTCCCCGAAGCCGATTTCGAGACTCTGGTTGCGGGCCAGACCGCCGCCCTCGACGAGTTCTGGGACCAAGCGGACATAGAAATCGAAGGAGACGACGCTTCCCAGCAGGCGATTCGCTGGGTGCTGTTCCAACTGGGCCAGGCCTCAGCCCATCTACGCGGGCTCAGCATCCCCGCCAAGGCGCTGACCGGCCAGGCTTATGAAGGCCACTACTTCTGGGACACGGACATGTTCGTGCTGCCGTTCCTCGCCTACACCAACCCGGAGGCGGCAGCCGAGATCATCCGCTATCGCGCCTCGATCCTGCCGCTGGCTCGCCAGCGGGCCGAGATGCTCTCCCAGAAGGGAGCCCTGTTCCCGTGGCGGACGATCAATGGTGAGGAGGCCTCGGCCTACTACGAGGCGGGGACCGCCCAGTACCACATCGATGCCGCCGTCGCTAACGGGGTGCTGACCTATGTCCGCGCCACAGGCGACGAGTCGCTGATGTGGGAGCTCGGCGCCGAGATCCTGGTGGAGACCGCCAGGCTCTGGGTCGATCTCGGCTTCTACCGCGAGGGTGAGTTCCACATCCACGGAGTCACAGGACCCGACGAGTACAGCGCCCTGGTCGACGACAACGCCTATACGAACCTGATGGCGAAGATGAACCTATTGGCGGCGGTGGACGTGCTCGATCGCATGCAGGACGCGGTCCCGGACCGGTACGTCGAGCTCCTGTCCGGGCTCACTTTGGACCCGTCGGAGCCGGAGGCTTGGCGCAAGGCGGCGGCGGCGATGTACGTGCCGTACGACCCCGATTTGGGGATCACCCCGCAGGACAACCACTTCCTCCACCGCCAGCCGTGGGATTGGGACACCCCCGAGGACCGCTATCCCCTCCTCTTCCACTACCACCCGTTGGTCATCTACCGGCACCAGGTGCTGAAGCAGGCGGACACGGTGCTCGCCTCATATGTCCTGGACCATGAATTCGGCCCCGAGCTGAAAAAGGCCAACTTCGACTACTACGACCCCATCACGACGGGTGACTCTTCGCTGTCGTGCGCCATCCAGTCGATCGTGGCGGCTCAAGTCGGAAGGGCAGGCCCCGCCCTCGAATACTTCAAGCAGGCGGCTTTTCTCGACCTGCAGGACCTGGCAGGCAACACCGCCGACGGGCTCCACATGGCTACGGCCGGCGGGGTCTGGCTGGCGGCCGTCGAAGGACTGGGTGGCTTCAAGCACACAGACCGGGGCCCGACGGTGGATCCGAGGCTCCCAGCCGAGTGGAGCGCGCTTCGCTACCGGGTGACGATCGGCGGCATCCGCCATCAGGTGCAGGTGACTCACGACGGTGTATCGGTGGAGCCGCCGTTTTGAGCGAGGTCGATGTCCTCCGGCAGTTGGTGGGCACGGAGGTCGGGGTGGGCCAGTGGCTCGCCATCGAACAGGAGCGGATCGACCAATTCGCCGATGCCACCGGAGACCACCAGTGGATCCACGTCGATCCGGACCGAGCGGCAAACGGGCCTTTCGGCTCCACCGTTGCCCATGGGTACCTGACCTTGGGCCTCCTCCCCTATCTGACTCAGGGCATCGAGATACCGGTCGGACAGCCTCGCTTGGCGATCAATTACGGCCTCGACCGGCTCCGGTTCCCTGCTCCGGTGAAGGTGGGTCAACGGGTCAGAGCGCGCGTGACCCTGACCGGAGTCGAAGAGGTCGATGGCGGCCTGCAGATCGCCCGCCGCATCGTGGTCGAGGTGGAGGGTGGCGAGAAGCCGGCGTTGGTGGCCGACACCTTGAGCCGGTTGATCTACTGAGCGAGGCTGCGTCCGCCGCCGATGACGATGACCTCTCCGGTGAGATAGGAGCTCTTCTCCGAGCACAGGAATCCCACCAGGTCCGCCACCTCGGAGGGATCACCCATCCTTCCCAGCGGGATCGATCCGATCATCTTCGAAAGCTGTTCCTCGGGGATCGCCATGCTCATCTCGGTGGCGATGAGGCCGGGGGCAACTGCGTTGACCCTGACTGCTGGTGCCGCCTGCAGGGCCAGTGCCCTGGTCAGCCCGACCAGCCCTCCCTTGCTCATCGCGTAGTTGAACTGCCCGAAGCTCCCCAGATACGAGCGCGAGCTGATGTTCACGATGGAGCCCGCCGCCATCGTCGGAACCAGCATCCGGCTCAGTTCGTATGGCGCCGCCAGATTCACCTCGATCACCGCCGCGAAGTCGTCTTCGCTCAGGTTGACCAGTCGGGCGTCCCTGGTGATCCCGGCGTTGTTGATCAGCGCGGTCAACGGGAGCCCGGTACCAGCCACCGAATCCGCGACCAGGGCCCGGCCGTCGACGGATATGAGGTCGGCGACCACCGGGGTCGCCGCAAGCCCATCAGCTTCGAGGTCGGCGACCACCGAGTCCAGCTCGGCCACGAGGTCGACGGCAACCACGTGGAACCCGTCCTCACCCAGCCGCCGGCAGATGGCTTTCCCGATCCCCCCGGCCGCACCGGTGACGATCGCCGCCCCCCTCATGGCAAAGCCTTGCCAAGGTGGCCCGTCCCCAGACGGACCAGCTCGCCGGTAGGGGCATCGGGTTCCAACAGAGCCCGTGTCCAGCCGGCAAGAACGGTCGGATCAGTGCCCGATTCGATCGCCAATGTGTTGACGGGCACTCGAGCCTTCGCCAGCTCGAGGGCGGCGGTGCGGGCTGCCGAGAGAAGGCCGCAGGCGACCATCGCCTGCTCGGGTCCACGGCGGCCGAGCAGGTCGTCGTTGGAGACGACGTAGACCACGGGGGCAGGCAGAGCGGCGGCTTCCTTGGTGAGGCGGAAGGCCTCGGCCAGCTCCTCGCCAACGCCCGCCCATCCGCCGGGCTGGTCGGAAGCCACGAAGACCAGGCCGGCGTCGGGCATGCCGGCCGAGGCCAACGCGGCGGCCAGCTCCTGGCGGTGGCAGCGGATCAGCATCGAGGCGTCAACCGATCACCGTCCCCGAGGAGCGCAGACCCTCGATCGCATCCGCCCCAAGTCCCAGGTCTGATAGGACCTCGACGGTGTGCTGACCCAGCCAAGGCGGCGACACTTCAGCAACGGCAGGGTGGCCGTCGACCATGATCGGCGACCCGGTGACGAGCACCGGCCCCGCCTTCGGGTGCTCGAGCTCGATCAGCATCCGGTTGTGGAGGGCCTGGGGATCGGAGAACACCGCCGCCAAGTCCAGCACCAGGCCGGCCGGGATCCCCGCGGCGTGGAGCTCTTCCACCCATTCCGCCGCCGGGCGGGCCCGAAATACGGGGGTCAGCTCGCTGAGCAACTCGGCTCGGTGGACGGTGCGTTCGCGATTGGTGGCGAACCGTGGATCAGACTTCAGGTCCGATCGGTCGAGCATGTCGGCCAGGGCGGTGAAGTGCCGATCGGAGACGATGGCCAGGTTGAGATGCCCGCCGGCCGTCTCGAAGGTCTGGTTGGGTGCCGAAATCGGCGAGGCAGTGCCGGTGCGCTCCGGCTGGCGGCCGGTAGCGAAAAAGATGGAGTTCCAGCCCGCCTGGACGGCCATCAACCCGTCACGCAGGGAGACGTCGATCCGCCGTCCGCGGCCGCTCCCGACCCGTTCGACCAGAGCTGCGCAGATGGCGAGGGCGGCATTGGTGCCGGCCACGAAGTCGGCGATGGTCGTGGCGGTCTTGTGGGGGGGATCGGAAGCATCGCCGGTGATCGACATCATCCCCGACTCCCCCTGGAAGACGAGGTCGATGCCTGGCCTCCCCCGATAGGGCCCGTCCGCCCCGAAGGCGGAGATGGCGGCGTAAATCACGCCGGGGTTGTCGGAGGCTATGGCGGGGTATCCGAGCCCGATCCGATCCATTGCCTCCCCGGCCAGGTTGTGGACGACCACATCGGCCGACCGACAAAGCGTGGCGAGGACCGAGCGGGCATCTGGGCGCTTGGCATCGATGGCGATTCCGCGCTTGCCGCGGTTGAGAGCCAGGAACAGAGAGCTCTCTCCCCCGACCTCCGGACCGAGTTGGCGGGCGAGATCGCCGGCCGGGGGCTCGACCTTGATGACCGCCGCCCCGAGATCGGCCAGCAGCATCCCGCAATATGGGGCCGCCACCAGGTTGCCGAACTCGACCACCTTGATCCCGTCCAGCGGACGGGCATCCGGGCCTGGGCTCACACCCGCTCCACCACCATCGAGATCCCCTGCCCGACCCCGATGCACATCGTCGCCAGCCCGTAACGGCCCTGGCGCCGCCGCAACTCGTGGATCAGTGTGGTCAGCAGGCGGGCGCCGGACGCCCCCAGCGGATGGCCAAGGGCGATGGCCCCTCCGTTGACGTTGACTGTTCCTGGATCGAGTTCGAGCTCGCGCACGCAGGCGACCGCCTGAGCTGCGAAAGCCTCGTTCACTTCCGCCAAGTCCAGCTGATCACTGCTGACCCCGGATCTGCCCAGGGCCTTCTCGGAGGCGGGCACAGGGCCGATTCCCATGTAGTCGGGATGCACCCCGGCGGCGGCCGAGGCCACCAGGCGCGCCATCGGCTCGAGGGCGTGTGCCCTCAACCCCGCCTCTGTGGCCAGCAGCAGGGCGGCGGCGCCATCGTTCATAGGTGAGGAGTTGCCCGCGGTCACCGTCCCACCTTCTTTGAACACCGCCGGGAGGCGGGCCAGCGCCTCCATCGAGGTGTCAGACCGGGGCCCTTCGTCGCTGCCAATCGAGGTGAAGTCGCGGCGGCGGGCGTCGACGGGCGCCTCGATCGGCTCGACCTCGGCCTCGAACCTGCCTGCTTCCTGGGCGGCGATGGCCTTCTGATGGCTGGCGAGGGCAAACCCATCCTGCTCCTCGCGGCTCACCCCGTACTTCTCCCCCACCAACTCGGCTGTCATCCCAAGAGTGATGGGCGGATAGAGCTCGTTCATGCGCGGGTTGACGAGCCGCCATCCGAGCACGGTGTCGACGAACTCGGGAGTGCCCTGCGGGAATGGGCGATCGGCCTTCATCATCACCAGCGGGGCACGGCTCATCGACTCCGACCCGCCGGCGATCATCACCTCTCCCCATCCGTCCTGAAGAGCGTGGGCGGCGGTCACCACCGCCTGCAGGCCGGATCCACACAAGCGGTTGACTGTCACCCCCCCGACCTCGACCGGGAGCCCCGCCAACAGGCCGGTCATCCTGGCCAGGTTGCGGTTGTCCTCACCGGCCTGGTTGGCCGCCCCCCAGGCGATGTCCTCCACTGCGGCCGGGTCGAGCGCAGGGTTGCGAGCCAGGAGGCGGCTCACCGCATGAGAGGCGAGGTCGTCGGGCCGAACGTGGGCAAGCTGCCCTCCGAGCTTGCCCATCGGAGTTCGGCAGGCATCGACGACGAACACACCTTCCATGTCCACAAGGTACTAAGCCAACAGCCGGTTCATCGCCACCGGCCTCGGGCGATCAGGCCCCTTCGACCTCGAAGCCCAGGTCGACCTGGTCGTGATACAGCCCGGACTGGAGCCAGAAGCGGACCGGGCCCGCCACTGCGGTCTCGTCGAGCCCCATGACCAACGGAGCCTCCGGATCGACCTGCAGCTGTCCGAGCAGGAACCGCCTTCCTTCCGGGGTGAGCGAAGGATCGGCCACTGTCATCAGGACTCCCCATGCGCCCAACACCACTTGGGCATCGTCGCCGACCACGGGATCGGTCCCGAGCATCATGGTCCTGAGCAACCCGGTGTCGCGCTCCGAGCTGGCGTAGAGCGTCAGATAGTCGGTGAGGGGAGCGATGAGGAGCGGGCCTTCCGGCAGTTCGGTGACGAAGAGGTTGATGCCGAGGTTGGTGGCGGTCTCATTCCATCTCTGGATGGCGTCGCTCATCGTCAGGGTGAAGACCGATGGGGCAGGGGGCGGCGCGGTGACGACGATGGTCTCCGGGGTAGGCGCCGGCGAGGTGTCGCACACCGCAAGTAGGAGGGCGACGAACGCCAGCATGCCGGCGAGGACCGCCACCACCCTCACCCGGCCGGCGGGGGGCACCGCCTGCCACCACTCCTTGAAGTTGGTTGGAGCCTCGGGCTCCTCGACCACCATCGCCTCGGGCGGGAGGGTCTTGACGGCTTTCGCCAGTGACGGCCAGTGCTCATCCACGTGAACTGCGAATGCTTCCGGATCGGCCGGTTCGAACCAGGCCTCTTCATCGATGAGGTCGATACGGAACCTCCCCTCAGAGGGGGTCACCCGGCAGTCGTCGTAGCGCCATGAGCCCACTTCGGTATCCGAGGCCTTCACTTTCAGGAACCGATCGGTGAAGGCGACTTCGACCGGAAGCGGCCGGTCGTCTCCCGGGATGAACAGCCGGCCTCGATAGCCGGCAGTCATCTCGGGTCCTCAATCAGCGCCAGCAGCGCCGACTGGTCCGCCAGTGGCTCCAGCCCCCGCCCTCGTATACCAACCAGGCGGCGGCCGCGATGTTGGCCTCGGGATCGAAGATCGAAGCCGCGCCGAGCCCCACCTCTGCCGCCCGCAGGGTCCAGTAGCGCCTCAAGTGCTGGAAGAGGCCGGAAGCCGACGAGCGCCGGTTCTTGGCGAGGGGGTCGCCGGTGCTCTCGCACATGATCACCCTCAGGGCCCGATCGACGTCCTCCGGCTCGAAGTAACGCGCCACGAGCCGTCTCCATCTCTCCACCACGGGGATGAAGTCGCCCTTGGGGATGGGGATGTATGACATCAACTTGGTCGGGTCGGCGTGGGCTGCCGGCTCCGGGCTGGACGGCGGGCATGCCATTACTTCATCGGGCGTGAAACACGGGCCTTGATGCCCTTGCAGGGGAATCAACTCGGCCGTCGGGGGCTCGTATTCGGGCAGAGGAAATGGAGGGGGCGGCGGGGGCGCCGGCTCCGGGCGTTCGGCCCACGCCATCGTGGCGCCGGCTCCGAGCATTGTCGTTATTGCCATGACGATGATGAGGGGCGAGCGCAGCGCGCGCACAAACCAACCTCCTTGGGATCAGGGAAAGCACCGACGCAGCGCAGGTCGGATGCGATTGACATCGTCAGGTAAGCCCGAGGCGGGACCTATCCCAACTCGGGGGACGGCCACTCTCCGTGGTCAGGCCCGCCTACCCTCGGGAAAGGCCGTTGATGCAACTCCCTGATCAGGCGCCGCTGGTCGAGGCCGGCCTCCCGAGTCGGCGCTGGAAGCGCTTGAGCACCCGCCAGGCGGACCAGACGACGAGTGCGACGAAGAGGATCAGAAGCGCCGGAGCGAGCACGGCCAGGATCGAAGCGATCGCCGAGACGATGTCTTCGATGGTGCTCAACACCGGCGCCCCCACCCCGGCAGTGGAGACGTTGACGGCCGGGCGGACAGTGGTCTTGGTGGCGTGCACGCCACCGGCGGCAAGCAGGCCGGCCACGAACAGAAGCCAGTCCGGGCTGGAGGTGAGCGCACCGGTGCTACCGGCAAACAAGAGCGCCCCAGCCACCGGCCGAATCACGGTCTGGATGGCGTCGTTGATCGTGTCGACGGCCGGAATCTTGTCGACCAGCACCTCGATCAGGAACAACACGCCGAGGACGATCAGCACCACCGTCGATGAGAGCACGTCATACGGGTGGGCCAGCGCTATCACCTCGAAGCGGTCGAGCAACCCCACCACCAGCAGCGGTATGTACGCATTCAGGCCGGCCGCTCCTGCCAGCCCGAAGCCGGTGACGACGGCCGCGACCAGTTCCATCTAGGCCCCGGCCAAGCTGCTCTTCACCTCTTGCATGAAGCTGATTGCGCCTGCCACCGTCTCGTCGATCGACATGGACTCCCCTGCCTTCACCGCATCTGGGAATGCGGCCATGACCGGGCCGTCGTCGCGGATCGACCAATCGAAGGTGCGCTGGGTCACCGCGATGTCGGCACCGGACTGGCGCAGCAGGCCCCGCAGGCCACCCAGCATGTGGGCGGCCCGCTCGGTCTGGCCGAGCTTGTGGGCCACGGTCACTCCCGCCCCCAGCATGAGCCCGAGCGCCGAGAGGTCTCGTATCGACAACAGGAGGCTCATTGCCTTCGCCAGGCTGTCCACTGCCTCGGCTTCGCGGCCCAGGTTGATGCACGCCCATGAGACCGTGAAGTAGGCCCAGCCGCGATCGAAAGGCCGATCGTCTCCGAACATCTCCAAGGCCTTCTCGCTGTATTCGATCGTCTTCTCGAATTGATCGCTGGCGCCGTAGCTGTTGGCCATGGACCAATAGACCTTCCCGAGACCGGTGCGGTCACCCATCTCCTCGTATAGAGCACGGGCCACCTCCAAACGCGCCAGGGACTGCTCCAAGGACTTCTCGACCTGATCCGGATCGAAGACGAAGGAGGCGTTGTAGTTCGCCTCCGCCAGCTCCCGCTTGTTGCCCTCCCGCTCTGCGAGGTCGAGCGCTGCCAGGTAGTACTCGGAGGTCTTCTCGACGTTGCCGCGCCAGTAACTGACCCCGCCGGCGGCGGCGAGGGCCGACAGGCGGGCCTGGGGGTCGGCGCCGCCCAGAGCCAGCGCATCGGTGACGTGCTCCTCCGCCTCTGACAGGAGGCCTTTGACCTGCCAGTACCTCCAGACGCTGCCCACCAGGCACTGAGCGGTGGAGGCATCACCTGACTCGAGGGCGCGGCGCAGCGCCGCATGGATGTTGGCGTGCTCAATGGTGAGACGTTCGATCCATTGGTTCCGGTCCTTGGTCAACAGGAATGGCTCGGCGAGCTGGGAGAGCTCCAGGTATGCCTGGGCATGGCGGTCTGCGATCTCCCCAGCCTCGGGCCGCACCCGCAATCGCTCGGCGGCGAAAGAGCGGATCACCTCGAGCATCCTGAAACGCGGCTCGTCGTTGTCCTCGCTCCGACCTACCAGGCTCTGATCGACCAGCCCCGCCAGGCCGTCGAGCAGGTCGCCAGGCAGACCCGGGCCGCACACCGCTTCGATCTGGTCGAGCTCGCCGCCCCCGATGAAGACCGACAGCCGGTC
Source organism: Acidimicrobiia bacterium (assembly GCA_036555105.1). Classification (GTDB taxonomy): domain Bacteria; phylum Actinomycetota; class Acidimicrobiia; order Spongiisociales; family ZC4RG35; genus DATBMA01. The sequence goes on along the minus strand of DATBMA010000101.1, from coordinate 15,315 downwards.
GAACAGGCAGCGAGCATTGTCATCCAGCAGGTCGTAGCTCCAAGCGATGGTCGACTCCAAGGTCTGATGCCGGCTCGGGAGATCCCGCCCTCCCCCGGCCAGCAGCCGCGGTTCGAGCCGGTTGACGATCGCCTCCGGCGGGAGGAGCTTGACCCTGGCAGCAGCCAGCTCGATGGCCAGTGGGAGCCCGTCGAGGCGCCTGGTGAGGGTCGCCACCGCCTCGGCATTGCCGTCGGTGAGCATGAAGTCCGGCTTCACGGCCTTGGCGCGCTCGACGAAGAGCTCGACCGCCTCGAAGCTCTGCAAGGAGGCGGCGGTAGGCCGGCCGTTGACCGCCGGCAAGGCCAGGGGGGGAATGGCCAGCTCCTGCTCGCCTGCGATCCGCAGGGGAGCACGGGAGGTGACCAAGAGACGCGATTCTGGCGCCGCTGTGAGCAGTTCTGGGAGGAGCGGCGCCGCCGCCAACACCTGCTCGAAGTTGTCGAGCACGATCAGCAGTCTGCGCCCGGCGATCAGATCGAGCAGATGTCGCCGGGGCTCAGCCGCCAGCGCCGACCGGGTGGCGCCCATCGCATCGAGGATCGCCAGGGGGACGTTCTCGGCCTCGCTCACAGCTTCGAGCGAGGCGAAGAACACGCCGCCCTGGTACTGGTCAGCCATGTCCGTGGCCAGCTGCACGGCCATCCGGGTCTTGCCGGCGCCCCCCGGCCCGGTCAGGGTCAGGATCCTGGTGGACTTCAGCAGCTCTACCGCCTGGTCGAGCTCGGCCGCCCTTCCCACGAAGCTCGAGAGGATGAGCGGGACCGCGAGGGGTCGGGCGTCGAGCGTCTTCAGGGGTGGGAAGCTCGACTCCAGGCCATCGATCACGGCCTGATAGATCTCCTCGGGCTCGTTGAGGTCCTTGAGCCGGAATTTTCCGAGTGATCGGAGCTCGACCCCTGGCGGGAGGGACCTCCCCACCAAGGCGACAGTGGCGGCCGTGAGAACCAACTGACCGCCGTGGGCGGTGGCGGCCACCCTGGCGGCCCTGTGCACGTCGAGGCCGACGTAGTTGTCGCCCCCCAGGGTCCCGTCACCGGTGTGGAGCCCCATCCTCACTCTCACCTCGCCCTCCGGAGGCCAGCCATGGATGGCGAGGGAGCGCTGTGCGGCGACCGCGGCAGCAAGGGCCGAGGTGGCCGAGTCGAACACGACGAAGAAGGCGTCTCCCTCGGTCGACACCTCCTTGCCGCCCGATGCTCCTACCGCCTCCCGAATCAGGCCGGCATGGGCGGTCAGCAGCCCCGGGTATTCCGATCCGAACTTCTGAAGCAGACGGGTTGATCCCTCGATGTCGGTGAAGAGAAACGTGACGGTGCCGGTGGGAAGAGTGGAGGCGACCATCGACTGGGACGATAGGACCGGGCAGCATGTTGGAGGGCCGTTGGCTAACTTCGCACGGCAGAAGGAGGTCAAGTGAACGGAGAAGGCCGCTGGAAGGAGATACCCCTCCCGATGAGCGATGCTGCCCGGTCGATGGCACGTGGCCTTTCGCTCGTTTACGGCGAGTTCGACACTTCGGACCCGGACGACTCCGAGGCCTGGCGGCGATTCTTGTACGACCCGCTGCGGACCTTCGCCGAAGACGGTCTGATCGGAGACCGCGATGGTTGGAGGGTGGTCACGACCATCGTGAACCACCATCGTCCACTCAACCCGCGCATCGGGATGGCGACCGCCCTGCTCAAGAACAGCCCCCACGAGGCTGCGATCATGATCTACAAGCTCGAGGAGGACGGCGGGCCGAAGGTGTAGGCAGCAGCCTCCGCCAGGCTCATACCCCGACCCTGTTCGGCCAGCTCGTCCACCCGCCCGGAGTCGACCGCCCACCTGATCATGTTCTCCGCTTTCACCGCCGCGTCCTTCTCGTCGGGGTGGAGAACCAGGCCCATTCGCTCGGCGGCCGCGGCAGAGGCGCTCAAGAGGACGAGGCCCGTCTCAGCTTCGCCGCGGGCCACCGCGGTCTCCGCCATCCCCAGCAGCGCCAGCGGCGCCTCCGGCAGCACATGGACCATTGCCTGCTCGAAGGCCGAGCGGTAGAGGTTGGCGGCCCGCTCGAGATCATCGGAGACAAGGGCGGCTCGCGCCAGGTGGCGCAGAGCCCACACGATGCCGACCGGTTGTCCTTGGGCTTGGAAGGCCGCCAGGGCCTGTTCGAATGACAGGACGGCACGACCGGTATCGCCGGCGGCGAGAGCCAGTTTGCCCCCATAGCCCCGGGCCCAGGCGATCACGTCCTGGAATCCTTCGCGGCCGGCCAGCAGGTCGACCTGCTCCAGCGCCTGCCTCGCCTGGTCGAGATCCGCCCGGTTGAGAGAGAGCTCGGCCACCGAGAGCAGGGCATCAGCCCACACATAGGGGTCATCGGCCCTCCGGGCGGTGTCGAGGGCGGCCCTGGCGGTCTCCATGGCTGCCTCGGGATGGCCAAGGTCCTCATAGAGGAGCGACAGCGAGGCCTGGATCTGGCCCATCTGCACCAAGTCGCCTCCCTTCTGCGCCAGGTCACGAGCCTCTTCGAATCTCTCGGCCGCCTGGCGGAGGTCCCCTCGCCGGTGCGGCACCGCCGCCAGCCGGCGGGTGGCGGCGGCCGCCTCTACGTCCTGTCCCAGCTTCCGATAGGTGTCGAGTGCCCGCTGCAGCGACGACTCGGCAGCGGCGTCGTCCCCCTGGTTGCCGGCGAGCGCGCCCGCCCCCAGAAGAGCGCTGGCCAGCAACTCGGCCGGCGGGTCGGAGGCCGCCCCGATCACTCGATCGAGCCATTGTCGCCCCTCAGCCAGATGCCCCCGCAGCCTCCAGAACTCCCACGAGCCGGAGGCGAGCCTGAGGGCGAGCACCTCCTCCTCGTTCTCCAGCGTCCACTTGAGGGCGGCGCGGATGTTGTCGTGGTCGGCCTCCATCAGGTCGAGCCACACCAGCCCCTGACCTCCGGCCGGCAACCCCGCCGCTCCCGCCTCTACGAACGCGGCGAAATGAGCAGCGTGGCGGGCTGCCACGTCCTGGTGTCCCGAGCTCTGCACCAGCTTGTCTGCCGCGTAGAGGCGAACCGGCTCGAGGAGGCGGAACCTGCTGGTGGCGGGCAGGCGCAGGACCAGCGACTTGTCGGTGAGGGCTCCCAACGTCTCGAGGACGGTTCCCTCCAGTCGGCAGACCTCTTCGCAGGCACGGGCGTCGAAGCCTCCGCTGAAGATCGAGAGCTGGAAGAGCAGTGAGCGCTCGTCGTCGGCCAGCAGCTCGTTGCTCCAATCGAGGGTGGCTTGCATCGTGCGGTGGCGAGCGGGCCCGGTGCGGCTGCCGCCTCCCAGATCGAGCAGGTGCTTTTGGAGGCGCTCCGCCAGCTCCCAGATCGAAAGTGTCCCGACCTTGCCTGCCGCCAGCTCCACTGCCAGCGGAATCCCGTCCACCGCCCGGCAGATCTCTCCAACCGCAGATGAGTTGCTCTCGTCGAGTCGGAAGGTCGGGTCGGCTTCGGCGGCCCTTTGTTCGAAGAGCTTCACCGAGTCGTGGGAGGCGACCGCCGACGGCAGCGGGAGGTCTTCGACGGAGGGGACCGACATCGGAGGAACCACGAATGAGGCCTCCCCCGGCACCCCGAGCTTGTGGCGGCTGGTGGCGAGGACCTTCAGGTTCGGGCAGCGGCGCAGGAGCTGGTCGGTCGTCTCAGCTGCCGCCCCCAGGAGGTGCTCGCAGTTGTCCAGTACCAGCAGCACCTGCTGCTGGCGAAGCCTGCCCTCCATCGAGTTGAGCCACGAGGTGCCAGGCTCCTCAGGGATGCCGAGGACCTGGGCCATCTGCTTGGAGATCAGCGTCCCGTCGGTGAGAGGGGCCAGCTCCACGAGCCAGACCCCATCGACGAAGTTCTCGATCTGGCCCTCGGCCAGCTTGACGGCGAGGCGGCTCTTGCCAGATCCACCGCCTCCGATCAAGGTCACCAGCCTGCTGCCGGCCATGAGAGCCGCCGCCTCCTCCAGCTCGGCAGTCCGGCCGATGAAGCCTGTCAGGTCCGCAGGCAGATTGTTGGCGCCTTCGTCCTCGGTGATCAGCCTGGGGAACTCGACTCGGAGCCCGGGGTGGGTCAGCTGCAGGATCTCTACCGCCTCGGGTATGGCCCGCAGCCGGTGCCGCCCAAGATCGAGCAACTCTGCCCCGCCTGGCAACGGGCCGCGAGAGGCCTCGACCACAGCCGCCGTGAGCAGCACCTGGCCGCCGTGACCCGCCTCCAGGACGCGGTGGCAGCGGTTGAGGGCGGGCCCGTAGTAGTCGCCCCCCCGCTGCTCGGCCTCACCGGTATGGAGAGCGATGCGGAGCGGGGGGAGACCGGATGGCTGCACCGCCAGCTGGATTCGAAGGGCGGCGGCGACCGCGGCATCTGCCGACGCAAAGACCGCCAGGATCCCGTCGCCGGTCCCCTTGACCACCCAGCCGCCGTCGGCCGTGACTTGAGACCGGCTGGCCTCTTCGAGCCGAGCCAGTGAATCCCGCATGAGTGCCGGGTCCCGCTCCCAGCGGGCGGTGGATCCCTCCACGTCGGTGAAGAGGAAGGTGAGGTTCCCCTCCGGCAGTGACTCCTGGGGGCCATCACGATGGTCGAGGCCGGACACGTCAGCGGAAGCTACTGCGAGTCCCTCACCTCGTCATCGTGGTCGGCGTCGGCGTCTTCGGTCCAATCCGTCCACTCCACCCCGGCGTCTTCCACGTAGGCATGTACCGCGGTGCCAAGGGTCGAGAAGAAGCGGTCCTCTCCGATCCGGTCGAATAGGCCGTAATCCTTCAGCCGGTCTTTGGCGGGCCCTTTGAGCTCGGCGATGCCCAGGATGATCTGCCGACCCTCGAGGTCGTCCAATAGCGACTCGAGCACCTCGGCGCCGGTGGTGTCGACGTCGGTGATGGGCTCGGCGGCGATCATCAGCCAGCGAACCTTCGTGGGGGCCGCGGCGATGGCCCTCTCGACCTCCCCGACGAAGTACCTGGCGTTGGCGAAGAACAGCGGCGCATCGAACCGGAAGATGAGGAGACCTGGCACCTGCACGCCCTCGGGATGCCGCTCGAGGTCGTGATATCCCTTCCGGCCGTTCACCCTCCCCAACACCGCGACGTGGGGCCTCCAGGCCAGCCGCACGAAGTTTCCGAGCGAAAGCACGATTGCCACCACCAGGCCCTCGAGCACCCCCAGCAGCGGGACGGCGAGAAAGGTGATGAGAGCAAGGACGAAGTCGGAGCGACGGGCATTCCACAGCCAGCGCATCGTGGCGACATCGAAGAGCGACATGGTTGCTGCAATCACGACCGCGGCCAGCACCGACGACGGCAGCAGGGCAAGCAGCCCTCCCCCCACCAACATCACCAACAGCACTCCGGCCGCCGCCATGAGGCCCGCCATCTGCGAACGCGCCCCGACCGAGTCGGCCACGGCCGTACGGGAGGAGGATGCGCTTGTCGGAAATCCGCTGAGGAGCCCGGCCGCAACATTGGCGACCCCGAGGCCAATCGCCTCCTTGTTGGGATCGACGACCTCGCCCCGGCGCACGGAGAAGACCGACGAGAGCGCCGAGGTGTCGGCGAACGTGACCAGGGCTACCGCCAGCGCTCCCCCTCCCAGCGCCAGGTACTGGTCCCATGAGAGGGCAGGCCAGGACGGCACGGGCACGCCGCTGGGCAACGGCCCGACCAGGGCGACGCCTGACTCGTCCAAGCCGAGCAACTGGCACACCGCGGTGGCGGCGACCACGGCCACCAGCACCCCCGGCACCTTCGGCCACCACCGCTGGCAGGCGACGATCACCAGGATCGAGCCGACCCCGAGAAGGAGCGAGCCGGGGACGGTCTGCCCGTCGGCCAAACCGTCACGGAAGGCGACGATGCCGTCGACAAACCCCATCGGGGGGATGCTGAACCCGAACAGCTTCGGCAGCTGGCTAACCAGCACCAGCAAGGCGATGCCGTTGATGAGGCCGACCCTCACCGGGCGCGACAGCAGCTCGGCGATGGTGCCGGCTCTCACCACCCCGGCCAGGATGCACGCTGCTCCGGTGAAGACCGCCAGGGCCGCCGCCATGGTGACCGCCACCTCCTGGTCCCCGGCCGCCAGCGGCAGCACCGCTGCGGCGATGAGCGGGGCCAGCGAGGAGTCGGGGCCGATCACGAGGATGCGCGATGGCCCGAAGGCGGCGTACCCGACCAGGGACGCCACTGTCGCGTAGAGGCCGGTTACTGCGGGGAGGCCGGCCAATTCGGCGTAGGCCATCCCCTGTGGGACCAGAAGGGTTGTGAGAACGATGGCCGCGATCAGGTCGGGTCGGAACCACGCCCGCTTGTAGTTGGTGATGAGATCGAGGCCGGGGATGGCCGCAGCCAACCGCGGGCTCAATTCCGGGCCTGGCCGACTTCCAACCCCAAGAGCTCCTCGAGGGCGTGTCCGAGCACCAAGTATTGCTGAGGGTCGTTGTAGAGCTGGGCGGAGACCCTGAGCAGCCGGGACGGCCACGCCGGCCAGGCGTTGATACTCACCTCGATGCGGTACTCGTCGCGCAGTCGCACCAACAGCGGGTCGGAGACCGCGGGGGTTGGATCCGCCGCAGGCGGCAGCGGCAAGGCCGCCATCGAGCCGATCATCTCGTCGGGTGCCAGCGGCTCTTGGTGGAGTGTGGCGGAGAGGATGGCCCGCGCCTCCAATGCCAGGCTGCGATTGACCTCCATCACCTCGTCCCAGCCACCCGGCCTCTGGTTGCCGATCGTGGCCAGTGCCGACGGCACCGAGAGCCAGGCGGAATAGTCGGCTGTGCCGGTCCAGTCGAAGAGGGCGTGGTACCTGTACGCCTTCGGCCACGGCGTGTTCCAGCCGTGGCTGATCACATGAGGACGCACCCGGTCCCGCCACGCCTCCCCTACGTAGAGGAACCCGGCGCCCTTCGGAGCGCACAGCCACTTGTGGCAGTTGCCTGCGAAGAACGAGGCCCCGAGGGCGGAGAGCTCGAGCTCGACCATGCCAGGGCTGTGGGCGCCGTCCACCAGCACCGGAACCTCCGGCTCCAGGGCGGCGACGATCCGATCGACCGGGAACACGAGGGCCGTGGGCGAGGTCACCTGATCGATGACTACCAGGCGGGTGGCACCGTCCACCCGGTCGAGTACCCGGTCGACCACGTCATCGGAGCTGATGACCGGGAGCGGTATCTCCACCACCTCCACCGTGCACCCGGTGCGGAGGCCGATAACGTCTAGCTGGGCCCGGCAGGCGTTGTACATGTGGTCGGTTGCCACCACCCGGTCGCCCTCACCCAGGGCGAGGGACCCGAGCACCGCCCCCAGCCCGGTGGTGGCGTTGGGGATGAAGACGGTCCCCGCGGGATCGGCTCCGACAAATACCGCCAGCTCGTCGCGGGCGGCGTCAAGCGCCCCGGGGAGGATGTCGCTCATGAACCGGGCCGGGTTCGACTCCATCAGATCCCGCCATGCCTGCTGCGTGGCCATGACCGGCTTCGGGCATGCCCCGAAGGCGCCATGGTTGAGATGGACGACCTCAGGATCGAGCGCCCAGGGTTCCACACTCGCACGGTACCGAAGCGCTCGTAGGATCGGCAGGCGCAGATGATCGCCACCGTCCCCGCCAGCCAGACAGCCGAGCTCGACCGCAAGCTGGACTCGCTGAGGTCGCATGCGGCCTCCTGGCTGTCGGTCGGGATCCAAGGCCGGATCTCATACCTCGAGGCGATCCGCCGTCGTGCCTTGGAAGTAGTGCCGGCCATGATGGCGGACACAATCGAGGCCAAGGGGGTCGGCCTCGAGTACGCCGGCGAAGACCTCATCTCTGGGCCCATCTCCTTCTTACGTACCGCCCGTTTCCTCCAAGACACTCTCCAGCTGATCGGGCGTCGGGGGCGGGTCGCCTTCTCCGAGAGACACGTCGGCGTGCGGCCAAGCGGGCAGGTCACCCTGCAGGTGTTGCCTGCGGACCGCTGGGACCGGGTCCTCTACCAGGGTTGGAAGGCGGACGTGTGGCTCGATCGGTCGGTGACTCTGGCCGACCTCGACAGCCATCTTGGCTCCATCTACACCAAGCCAGACCAGGCCGCAGCGAGGGTGGCGCTCGTGCTCGGGGCAGGCAACGTCGCCTCGATCGGCCCCCTGGACCTGCTGCACATGCTCTTCTACGAGGGCCATGTCGCCATGCTCAAGCTCAACCCGGTAAACGACTACCTGGGGCCGCACGTTGAGCGCGTGTTCGGCGAGCTGATCGAGGACGGCTTCGTCGACATGGCGTACGGAGGAGCCGAGGTCGGCTCCTACCTGTCCCAGCACGAGCAGGTCGACAAGATCCACATAACCGGCGCCTCCCGCACCCACGACGCGATCGTGTTCGGCGCCGGCGAGGACGGCGCCGCCCGCCGCGAGGCAAACCGGCCATTGCTGGACAAGCCGATCACCAGTGAGCTCGGCAATGTTGGCCCCGTGGTGATCGTCCCTGGTGACTGGGGCAGCTCGGACTTGCGCAATCAGGCCGAGCACGTCGCCACTCAGATCGTCCAGAACGCCGGCTTCAACTGCAACGCCGCCAAGGTCATCGTCCTCCCGGCCGCCTGGCCCCAGAAAGTCGCATTCATGGACACCCTGCGTCATGTACTGAGGGAACGGCCTTCGCGCCCCTCCTACTACCCGGGCGCAGAGGAGCGGTTCGAGAAGTTCCGCGCCTCACATCCCAATGTGGAGATGCTGGGAGAGCGACGGCCGGGGGTGGTGCCCCCCAGCCTGCTAGTAGGGGTGGACAGCGAGTTCGAGCACCTCTCCTTCGAGGAAGAGGCCTTCTGCCAGATCGCCGCCACCACCGAGGTGGGAGGAGCCGACCCCTCCGCCTACCTGGACAGGGCAGTCGACTTCTGCAACGACTCCTTGTACGGGACCCTCAACGCCACCGTCATCATCGATCCATCCACCCGGCAGGCGATCGCGCCGGCAGTGGACCGAGCGATCAGCCGCCTCCGGTACGGGACCATCGGCATCAACCTCTGGGCCGCAGCCGGGTTCGTGCTCGGGGTGACCCCTTGGGGGGCGTACCCCGGCCACGCCCTCGACGACATCCAAAGCGGCAGGGGATTCGTCCACAATGCACGCCTGATCGATCGCCCGCTGAAGACGGTGATCGAAGCACCGTTCCGGATCTTCCCCAAGCCCGCCTGGTCGGTGTACCACCGCAACTCCACCGACACCTTGACCGCTCTGGCTGCCTTCGAAGCGGAGCCTGGCATACGCAACCTGGCGGCGGTCGTCGCCAACGCGGTGCGGTACTGATCGAGCGCTCAGGGCCGGTCGCCTCCGACCGATAACCTCGAAGGGCTGCCAATCTCCCCCGAGCACACACCATGGCCGACGAACCCACCCTCCCTCCGACCGAAGACGCCGCACCGGTCTCACCCGTCGAGCCCGAAATCGAGAAGAGCTCGAAGAAGGTCTGGCTAATCATCCTCGCGGTCCTGGTCGGACTGCTGTTGATCGGGGGAGGCCTGTTCTTCGGGAACCGGGCCCTCTACCGCAGCACCTTCGACCAACTGGTCGACGCCACTGAGCAGGCCGAGGGCGATCCTGTATGGACCTCGTACTTCGTGGCCCTCGACTGCTTCGTCAACTCGGTCATCCAGGAGCAGGACCTGGAGATGGCCCAGGCCGACGCCTTGACGATGGCCGAAGAGACCAGGCTGCTGGGCGACCACGTCGCCACTTCTCTCCAGGCCTTCGAGGACCTGCCGGTGAGGGTGTTTCAGCCACGACTCGTCACCGCTCGGAATGCCATCCACGCCCACTACCAGGTCTGGGACGACCACCTTTCGACGGTGGAACCCCTGCTGGCCGAGGTCGAGACCGACCTGGCCGCCCTCCCCCAGGTCTGGGACACCTGGGCGACCGAGGTGTCCGGCTCGCAGGATCCGATCGAGGAGACCTTCAACCAGGCTGAAGCGGCCTTCAAGGAAGCCGCCCCCGACGATGGCGCCCGCGACCGGGTCGACGTGCTCTTCACCGCCAGCGATGCCGCCTGCACCAGGGGCTCGGTCTGAAATCTTGCGGACCGGGCTACCGGTCAACGATCATCCCGCAACCGACATCGGAGGGCTGATTGGCCAACGAGCGAAGCGAGATGCTCGACAAGAGCACCACTCTCTACTTCGGACCCTGGTACCGGCAATCGCCGTTCTTCCGCTCCACCCTGGCAGCGGGGGCGACGGCCTTCGACATCTACAACCACATGTACCTGCCTGCGTACTACGACGACCCCGACACCGAGTACTGGGCGCTGGTCGAAGGGGTGACCATGTGGGACGTCGGGGTAGAGCGGACGGTGGAGGTTGCCGGACCGGACGCCGACCGCCTGGTCGACGCCATCACCTGCCGTGACCTCACCAAGTGCGCGGTCAAACAGGGCAAGTACATGCCGATCACAGCCCCGGACGGTGGGATCGTCAACGACCCGGTGTTGCTACACGTCGCCGAGAACCGCTGGTGGATGCAGCTGGCCGACTCCGACGCCGGGCTCTACGCCCTCGGTGTGGCGGCGGCGGCGGGCTACGACGTCGAGGTGACCCACCCAGACGTACATCCGATGCAGGTGCAGGGACCGCTCTCGGCCAAGACCCTGGAGAAGCTGGTGGGCCCAGCCATCTACGACATCAAGTACTACTGGCTCGACGAGTTCGAGATCCAGGGCATCCCGGTGGTCATCAGCCGCACCGGCTGGACCGCGGTGCCAGGCTTCGAGATCAACCTCCTCGACCGCAGGCAGGGCGACAACCTCTGGGACCTGGTTGCCACAGCCGGCCAGGAGTACGGCATCCGGCCCATTGCCCCTTGTGAGGCGCGCCGGATCGAAGCCGGGATCTTCAACTACGGATCCGACATCGGCTTGAGCGACACCCCCTTGCACGTCTCCGGCATGGAGCGGCTGGTGGAGCAGCAGCCCCAGGAGTACCTGGGCAGGGAGGCTCTAGAACGGCTCCGCCAGGAGGGGGTCGACCGCAAGCTCGTGGGGGTGACCCTCGAGGGTGACCGCCTGCGGGCCGAGCTGTCGGAGTACTGGCCAATCGTTCGAGACGGAGCGCAGGTCGGCAGGGTCACGGACGCGGTCTGGTCGCCGGGGCTCGAGACCAACATCGGCTATGCCTGGGTGCCGACCGAGCTGGCGGAAGCGGGCAATCGGCTCGACGTCGAGTCGGAGGACGGGATCCACTTCAACGCCACCACCGCGTCACTCCCCTTCGTGGATCCGCTGAAGAAGAGGCCTGCGGGCAGCCTGGCCTGATCGGGTCAGGCCTCGGAGGAGGCGGCCAGCAAGCTTCGGCGAAGGAAGCCGATCACCGGGGTCACCGCCGGCATGAAGCCTTCCAGAGATGCATGCCCGGCCTCCGGCAGGAGGAGGGTCTCTGCGTCGGGTCGGGCGGCCGTGAGGTTCTCAAAGTGCTCGATGCCGACCACGAAGTCTCGTGCGCCGTGTATGAGCATGATCGGAGCGGTGATCGCGCCGATTCGATAGACCGGAATGTGGTCATCCAGGTGCGCGAACCCTGCGGTGCGGATCATGTGCTCCGCGTATGACTGCTGCCACCGCTTGGGGAGGATGGCCCATTTCATGTCGCGGGGATCGGCCACCGCCGAGACCGAGACCACCGCCCCCACCTCCGGCCGCCGCGACGCCGCCAGGAGGACGGCGCTCGCCCCGGCGGAATGGCCGAGGAGGGCGACCGAGGTGACGATCGGGCTGTTTTCCAACCAGTCGAGGCCCGTTTCGACATCCTGGGCGAACTTGGGCATCCCGGTGAACGGGTCGTACTCGCTGAAGCCGTGACTCCTGCCGTCGAGGAACATGACGTGGAAGCCGGCGTCGTGGAGCGGGCGGCCGATCGGCAGCATGAAGCCCGAGTTGCCGCTCCAGCCGTGCATCACCAGCACCGCCGGGGCAGGCTCGGGTCGGGCAACGAACCAGGCGTGCAGCTTGGTGCCCGCGGCGCTCTGCATTTCGACCGTCTCCGCTTCGAGCCCGAAGTCCTCCGGTCTATGTCCCACCGGCATCCGGGGCGGGGTCAGCAGGCGGCTGAGCACGTTCGGGTGGCGGGTAGCGGCCCATACCGCTCCCCCGATCGCAACCGGGACCGCCACCAATCCGAGAGCTTTCTTCACACCATCACGCTAGATCGGCCCGCTCGTTAGCCGGATAGTCCTCTGGTCTCGATCAGGGAGCGGTACCAACTCGCGCTCTCCCGTGGCGTGCGCCGTTGGGTGGCATAGTCGACGTGCACTAGCCCGAAACGCTTGCTGTAGCCCTCCGCCCATTCGAAGTTGTCGAGGATCGACCACACCAGGTAGCCGCGCACGTCGATCCCGTCTTCGAGGGCCCGCAACACCTGTCGGAGGTGTGCGTCGAGGTAATCGATCCGGCGCTGATCGACGATGGTCCCATCGGGTTGGAACGGGTCGTCGTAGGCACAGCCGTTCTCCGAGATCATCACGGGCGGCAATCCCGGATAGCGAAGGCGCAGCTCATCCAGCAGGTCGTAGAGCCCGGTCGGGGTCAGGGGCCAGCCCATGTCGGTGAGCGGTCCCGGCTCCACCACCTCGGTGACCGCCTCCGCTCCGGGGTGCATTCCACCCCCCAGCTGGCTCTCACTGGAGCCGGCCCGGTCGACGGTGAGGTCGTGGTAATAGTTGATGCCGAGCCAGTCGAGCGGCTCGGCGATCACCGCCATGTCACCTTCCTCGACCGGCAGCCCTCCGAAGCGGGAGGCATTCTCGAGCACGTCAGCCGGGTAGGCGCCGGCCAGGATCGCGTCGAGCCAGAGCCGGTTGCGGAGCCCGTCGATCACTCTCGCCCCGTTGAGAACGTCCGGCTCGTCCGAGCGGCCGAGGCGGACAGGGGCCGGATTGAGGGGTATCCCGTGGCGGCCAATGCCCTCGGCCCGCATCGCCTGAACCGCGGTGCCATGTGCGAGGAGGAGGTGGTGGGCAGCGGCGAAAGCGGCCGCCGGATCGCGGACCCCAGGGGCATATACCCCGGAAGCGTGCCCGAGGAATGCCGCACACCATGGCTCATTGATCGTCGACCACCACGAAACCCGGTCACCGAGGGCGCGGTAAACGACGGTGGCGTATTCGGCAAAGGCGCCGGCGACCGACCGCTGGGGCCAGCCACCCGCGTCCTGAAGAGCCTGAGGCAGGTCCCAGTGGAAGAGGGTGGCCATCGGCTCGATCCCTGCAGCCAGCAGCTCTTCGACGAGGGCCCGGTAGAAGTCGAGGCCCTCCTGGTTGACCCGGCCGGTCCCGTCCGGCATCACCCTTGGCCACGAGATCGAGAACCGGTACATCTGCAGGCCGAGGTCCTTCATCAATTGCACGTCCTCGCGGAAGCGATGGAAGTGGTCGGCGGCGACGTCGCCGGAGTCGCCCTGATGGGTGTTTCCTGGCTGATGCGAGAACGTGTCCCAGATCGACGGTCCCCGACCTCCATCGGTGACGCCCCCCTCGATCTGATACGCCGAGGCCGCTGCGCCGAACAGGAACTCCTCAGGGAACGAGCCGGTCACGCGGCGAGCCTAGGGACGGCGCACCGCCAGGATGATCGCAACCACCAGCAACACCGCGCCGGCGATCGCCCACCTGATGTCACCGGTCATGAAGCTGCCGGGGATCAATCCGATCCCTTGCCCGATCCACACCAGCCCACCGATGGCGAACAGGATCGCAAGCGTTCTGCGGTTGTTGCCCACCTAGGCTCAAGCCTCATGGAGCCCGGATCCATTCCCAAGCCGGGTCCCGCCGACCTCGAGTACTTCGACTCGATCATCCCCACGGCGGAAGGAGTGACGCGCCGTCCTATGTTCGGCAACGTCGCCGCCTTCGCTAACGGTCAGATGTTCCTGTGCCTCTTCGGTCCTGACGTGGCGGTGCGGCTTGGCGCCGATGAGCGGGAACGGCTCTTGGGTATCGCCGGGACGTCGCCGTTCGAGCCGGTCAAAGGACGGGCGATGAAGGAGTACGTGGTCCTCCCCGCCGCCTGGCGCAAGAGGCCGAAGCTCACCGAGGAATGGGTCGCCCGATCCTTGGCGTACGCCCACTCGCTGCCTCCAAAGAAGAAGTGAGTTCAGGCGGGGGTATCACCGTCGGTGACGGAGCGATGCAAACGAAAGGTCTCCTCCGACTCGCGGGAGGAATCTACGAACGACAGGTACTGCCTGGCGAGCTCCGTGAACTCTCCCCCGGTATTGGCGGCGGCGTCGCGGAAGTCGAAGCGGAGCGCGTGCCCGTAACGCCAGATCTGATGGAAGTCGCCCCCTCTCCCACCGGGTGCCCATAGCGGCACGTAGGTCCCGAGGTACTCATACTGCGGGGGGGCAACGGCGGCGAGCTTCTCCTCGTTCAGCCCAAGCCAGGCCTCGAACTCATCGACCCTTCCCGCCTCGACGAAGAAACCCCACTCGAAGATGAGCGCCATTGGAAGACGTTACCCACGCGGGCTCTTGATGTCCTCCCCCGGCGAGCGGAGGCCATATCTTCTCCCCCAGTGAGCGCAGCGAGCGCTGGCGGAGGCCTGTGCGTAGCACACTCCTGAGTGTCCTCCCCAGCGAGCGAAGCGAGCGTTGGGGGAGGCTGGTGCGTAGCACACTCCTGAGTGTCCTCCCCCGCGAGCGAAGCGAGCGTTGGGGGAGGCCGGTGCGAAGCACACTCCTGAGTGTCCTCCCCCAGCGAGCGAAGCGAGCGTTGGGGGAGGCTGGTGCGTAGCACCGGTGGGGGTCTTTGGTCTCGGCCCAGTCAGCCACCCTCGCAAACAGGCTCCCGAACGGACTGATTGGTCGAGAAGCCTCAACGAAGGATGCGTGCACCCGTGGGACGGGTCGGGCCGCCCGCTGGGGGAGGTGCCGCCCCCGCGGCGGACTCTTGATGTCCTCCCCCGGCGAGCGGAGCGAGCGTTGGGGGAGGCTGGTGCGTAGCACCGGTGGGGGTCTTTGGTCTCGGCCCAGTCAGCGAACCTCGCAAAACCGGTTCCCGAACGGATTGATTGGTCGAGAAGCCTCGACGAAGGGAGGACGTGTCCCCACGGATGTGGGAGGTAGCAGGTGGCGCCGAGGTGGAGAGCAGCAAATCCTCAACGAAGGACGGATACCGCTACCTGGGACCTGGCGGCGGACTCCTGAGTGTCCTCCCCCGGCGAGCGGAGCGAGCGTTGGGGGAGGCTGGTGCGTAGCACCGGTGGGAGTCTTTGCATCGGCCCAGTCAGCCAACCTCGTCAGCGGCCCGGGATGAGTT
>DATBMA010000090.1:0-5762 GCA_036555105.1 Acidimicrobiia bacterium | reverse complement strand
ACCGTGATGTAGACCGAACATGTCGACCACATCGACGGTCCAGCCCAGTTCCGAGCCGATGCCACGCAGGAACTCGGCGTCCCCCTCCCTCCCCTTGCCGAACCTGAAGTCGGCCCCAACCGTTACCTGGCGGGCGTTCAGCTTCTCGTGGAGGACGCTGCGGGCGAACTCGTCGGGAAGCAGATGGCGTACGTCGCTGATGGCGATCACCCCCACCAGCCCAATGCCGATCTGTTCGAACTGCTCGATCCTCTGGTCGATGGTGGTCAGCATCCCCGGGGCACGCTCCGGGTTGAGCACCTCGAGGGGATGAGGATCGAAGGTGAGCACCGCCGGGACGACCCCGATTTCGTTCGCCTCTGCCACCAGTCCTGCCAGCACCCGGCGGTGTCCGACGTGGACGCCGTCGAACACGCCGATCGACACCGCGGTCGGCCCCATCGACTCCCACTCGGCCGGGTCTCCCCGCACGACCGTGGCAGTCAGGTGCCGACCTCCACCGAAACCGCCCTTCTGGCGCGGGATGACTCCCCCATAGGGGAGTGTCTCCGCGCCAAGACAGCGGTCACGCTCAACCGAGCACCACCTCGGCCCGTGCTCCGGCCTGGGTGCCGCGGTACACGGCCACCAGCCGTCCATCCTCCCCCAGCACCCGGATTGCCTCTCCGGAGGGAGCACTGGCCACGGGACCGGCCGCGAAAGTGGCGCCGTGAGCGGCGGCGGTTCGATCGGACTCGGCCACGGTCACCGCCGGAAGGTGAGCCAGGGCCTCGGCCGGCGGCACCAGCGCTTCCTGCCAGCGGTCGAGCTCAGACACGGCCAGGGCGTGCTCCTCGCCGAGTGACCCCACCCTGGTGCGACGCAGGGCAGTCAGATGGGCATGCCCCCCCAGCGCTCTGGCCAGATCATCGGCCAGCACACGGACGTATGTGCCCTTGCCACACACGACCCTGATGCGCGCCTCTGGATAGGCGCAGGGACTGAAATCGAGCAGCTCCAGGCTGCGAATCTGCACCGGCCGCGCCTCCCGCTCGACAATCTCACCCTCCCGGGCCAGTTGGTAGAGGCGGCGACCTTCATGCTTGACCGCCGAGACCATGGGCGGGATCTGCATGACCGTCCCCCGGAACCGTTCCATCACAGCAATCAGCTCGGACTGTTCGAACTCCATCGGCTCCCGTTCGACCACCGCTCCCTCGGCATCGAGAGTGTCGGTCGCCACACCGAACTGGACCCAGGCCACGTACTCCTTGTCCTCGTCCTGTATGTAGCGGAGGAGACGGGTGGCCCGCCCCAGCGCCATCACCAGCACTCCGGAGGCCATCGGGTCGAGGGTTCCGGCGTGGCCGACCCGCTTCAGCCCGCTGGCCTTGCGCACCATCGCCACTATGTCGTGGGAAGTGGGCCCGCTGGGCTTGTCGACCGCCAGCAGTGCCTCGACCGGCGAAGACTCAGCCATCGAGAGCCTTACGGATGAGGTCGATCGCCTCCTCGGCCGTCCCGTGATGGGTGAAGCCGGCCGCGTTGTGGTGTCCACCCCCACTAAGACCTTGGGCGATCGAGCCGACATCGATCGTGCCGCGTGAGCGCAAGCTGACTTTGACGGTGGCGTTTTCCGCTTCCTTGATGAGGACTGCCACCTCGGCCTCACCCGGAAGCCGCACCAGATCGATCAACTGGTCGACCTCACCCGGGTTGGCGCCAGCGGCAGTCAGATCCGCCTGCCGCAGCTCTGACCAGACCAGCTTGCGATCGGCATCGAGCTCGGCCCGACCCAGGACCGCCGCCGCCACTTTGAGGTAGCCGAACGAGGTCTCCTCGTAGATGTTCTGGCCCGCCACCTCGGGGCGAGCCCCCAGCTCGACCAGGCGAGCGGCGATGTGAAGGGTCTGGGGAGAGGTGTTCGAGTACTGGAAGCGGCCGGTGTCGGTGACGAGAGCGGTGTGCAAGGAGGTCGCCACTCTGGCGTCGATCGGCCACCCCAAGGTGACGATCAGCTGATAGACCAGCTCGCCGGTGGCCGAGACCTTTGGGTCGATCACATTGACGTGGCCGAACCCAACCGTGGTGACGTGATGGTCGATGACCAGCAGCTGTTGGGCATTGGCCGCCGGCTTGGCAAGCTCGCCGAGCCGGTCGAGGGAGGCGGCATCGAAGGTCACCATCGTCCCCGGCTCCTTCGGGAACCCGGCAGGGTCGCTGAGAAGGTCGATCGGGAGGTGGCGGTAGGAGACGGGCACGTCGAACGGTGACCCGAAGCTGGCTACGACCTTCTTTCCGGCCAGTTGGGCGGAGGCGGCGAACCCGAGCATGGAACCGAGAGCGTCGCCGTCGGGCCCGACGTGGCAGGCCAGCGCCAGCTCGTTCGCCTTCTCCACCAGCTCGGCGGCTGCGGTGAGCACGTTCATGGCGACGTCTCTCTGTGGGTGGAGGGGTGGCCCGGCAGGACCGCTTCTGGGTGGACCGACTGAGCCGAGGCCAAGACCCCCCTTCCGGCTACGCCGGCATTCCCCCCTCCGGGGGGAAACATCCAGAGCCCCTCCTGTGCTTCGCACAGGCCTACCCCAAACCCCCTCCGCCGCCAAGGCGGCACCTGGGGGAGGACATCGGGAAACATCCGGACCCCCCTTCCGGCTACGCCGGCTTTCCCCCCTCCGGGGGGAAACATCCAGACCCCCCTTCCGGCTACGCCGGCATTCCCCCCTCCGGGGGGAAACATCAAGAACCCCCTTCCGGCTACGCCGGCATTCCCCCCTCCGGGGGGAAACATCCAGAACGGGGGGTTCACTGCTCGACCCCTTCCGTGTCGTCTTCCGACAGCTGGCGGAGCAGGCTTTCGATCTTCTCGCCCTCGACCACACCGGTGTCCGGCCTGAACTCCAGCTCAGGCGTGAACTTCATGCGCACTTGGCGGCCGACGGCGGCCCGCAGCCTGGGCGCCGCCGCCTGCAACGCGCCCTTTGCCTCGCCCATGCGCTCCAGGGGCATGCTCGAAAAGTAGACGATCGACTTGTGCATGTCGGGAGAAGTCTCCACCCCGGTGATCGTGACGAGCTGGAGACGGGGGTCGGCCAGCAGCTCGATCTCCTCGGCGAGTATCCGTCGCAGGTTGGAGTCGATTCTGCGCGCACGGGGATGGGATGGGCGGCTCATGCAGGCTCCTCCAGCGAGAGCACCGACACCTCCACCACCTCGACCTCGGGCTGGGCGTCGATGTAGCGGCGCACGTCGTCGATGAGGTTCGACAGGTGCTTGGGATCGGGGGCGACCATCGCCACCCCGATAGCCGCTCGCTGCCAGAGGTCGTGATGGTCGACCTCGGCGATGCTGATCGACCAGCGCTTGCGCATCCCCTCCACCAGCGGCCGTAGGACGGCTCTCTTCTCTTTCAGGGAGTGGACGGCGGGGATGTGCAGCTCGACCCGAAGGGCGGAGGCACACATCAATCGCGGGGGACCTCCTGAACCTGATACGCCTCGATCACGTCCCCCTCCTTGACATCGTTGAAGGCCTCGAGCCCGACGCCGCACTCGAAGCCGGCGGCAACCGAGCGCACATCGTCCTTGAAGCGCTTGAGCGAGGCGAAGGTCCCGTCGTACACCACCACTCCGTCTCTCAGAAGGCGGGCGCGCGAGTTGCGGTTCATCTCGCCCTCGGTGACGTAACAGCCGGCCACGGTCCCCGCCCGCGGCACCTTGAAGGTGGCCCGCACCTCGGCACTCCCCACCAGGACCTCGACCTGCTCCGGCGCCAGCCTTCCCACCAGGATCCGCTCGAGGTCCTCCAACAATTCGTAGATGATCCCGTACGTCCGGATCTCTACCGCCTTCTGCTCGGCGGCGCGGCGAGCCTTGGCATCCGGGCGAACATTGAACCCGACGATGATGGCGTTGGTCACCTCGGCCAGGTTCACGTCGTTCTCCGAAATCCCGCCGACGGCGCCATGGACGACCGAGATCCTGGCGCCCTCGCGCTGGATCTTGACAAGCGAGTCACGGACCGCCTCCAGGGAGCCGTGGGCGTCGGCCTTGACGATCACCGGCAGCTCGGTGTCCTCAGCGCGCAGCTGCTCGAGCAGGGCCTGCAGCCGCTCGCGGGCATTGCCGGGGCCGGTCATCCCGCTCTCCCGCTGGGACTGCCTCACCGACTCGGCATTCGCTCTGGCCACCCGATCCGACACGACCACCTCGAAGGAGTCGCCGGCGTCGGGAGTCTCGTCCCAGCCGATGATCTGGACCGGAGTCCCGGGGCCCGCCTCGGTCAGTTTCTCGCCGGCATAGTCGAACATCGCCCTGACCCGGCCGGAAGCACCACCGGCCACGAACGCATCACCATTGCGGAGGGTGCCCCGCTGAACGATCACCGTGGCGAGCGGGCCCATGCCAGGGTCGAGCTGGGCTTCGATGACCACACCGGAGGCAGCCGCCGTCGGGTTGGCCTTGTAGTCCTCGAGCTGGGCGATGAGGTCGATGATCTCGAGGAGTTGGTCGACGCCTTGTCCGGTCAGGGCCGAGACCTCGACCTCGGGGACGTCGCCACCCAGCGACTCGGTGACAACGTCGTGCTCGGTGAGCTGGGTGCGGACCCGGAGGGGATCCGCACCGGGCAGGTCGATCTTGTTGACGGCGACCACCAGCTTCACGCCGGCGGCGCGGGCGTGGCTGATCGCCTCGGCGGTCTGGGGCATCACCCCGTCGTTGGCCGCCACCACCAGCACCACCAGGTCGGTGACGTCGGCTCCGCGGGCGCGAAGGGCGGTGAAGGCCTCATGACCGGGGGTGTCGATGAAGGTGATGCGGTGGCCCCCGACCTCGACCTGATACGCACCGATGTGCTGTGTGATGCCGCCCTGCTCTCCCGCCACCACGTCTGTCTTACGAATGGTGTCGAGCAAGGTGGTCTTCCCGTGGTCGACGTGTCCCATCACGGTCACCACCGGCGGCCGTCCCACCAGGTCGGCGGCCTGGTCGTCGAATTGCCTCCTGGGCTTGGCCACCGGGGCCGAAGCGGGAGCCTCCTCGACCTCGACCATCACCCCGAAGCCCTCGGCCACGCTCTCGGCCTGGTCCATTGGCATCGGCTGGCCCGACCCGGCCCCGATGCCGCGGCCGATCAGAACCGCTACCACCGCGTTCGCCGGCTGGCCGATCGCCTCGGCGAACTCGGCGACTGTGGCGCCGGCCTTTACGGTGGCAACCCGGATCTCAACCGGTGCCAGCGGTTCCGGTTCGGGCTCAGGCTCGGGTTCCGGTTCCGGGGCGGTCTCGGGCTCAGCCTCAGGCGCCCTGGTATCTGCAACGGCCAAACGGATCAGCTCGGCGTCGGTCTCGGCCAGGCTGGAAGATGCGGTTTTGACCTCGATGCCGAGCCCGGCCGCCTGCTCGAGCAGATCCTTCGACTCGAGGCCCAACTCGCGGGCAAGCTCGTACACGCGGAGCTTGCTCATTCCTGCTCCTGTTTGCCCGTCCCCACAGGTTCTCCGGCGTCGGTGGTCTCGGCAGGCTCGTCGGCCTCGGTCGCATCCCCAACGTCGACGGTCTCGTCGGCCGTCTCGACGCTCTCGGTCGCATCCACAACGACGGTCTCTGCCACATCGGTCGCCTCGGCAGGCTCGTCGGCCGTCTCGACGGTCTCGGCGGCTTCCGTCGTCTCGGCGGCCTCCGCCACGACCTCCTCGGCGGCCCCGGCTTCCTCGACCGGAGCGCCATCAAGAGCCGCCGGCGCCTCACCCATCCCGGCCTGAGCCATCATCGCCACCTCTT
>DATBMA010000031.1:0-98796 GCA_036555105.1 Acidimicrobiia bacterium | reverse complement strand
CTGGTCAACCGAAACGTCGCCCTGGTAGCTCACGCTCCCAAGCTGAAGTCGATCCCAAAGACGGAGCCGCAAGCCTGGAATGCCCAACAGCTACAAGCCTTTCTGCAGGCGGCGGCCGGTCACCGCCTGTTTCCGGCGTTCTGGCTACTGGCTTCGACCGGCATGAGAAGGAGCGAGCTCCTTGGATTGCGTTGGGACGACGTCGACCTCAAGAAGTCGCGTCTCTCGGTCAACCGGGGCCTGGTCGCGGTCGCCTACGAGGTCCGGGAGTCCAGAGGCAAAACCAGAAACTCAAGGCGAGCCATCGACCTAGATCCGACGACCATCGAGGTTCTGAGCGCATGGCGGGACTGGCAGCGCGCCGAGCAGGAGGCTGTAGGAATCGAATCAGGCGACTGGGTGTTCACCAACATCGACGGCCAACCCGTCCATCCCCATTCGATCTCTCAGACCTTCGAACGGATCGCCCGCCGAGCCGGCGTGCCGAGGATCCGTCTCCACGACGTCAGGCACACCCATGGGACCCTGCTCATCAAAGCCGGGATCCCAGTCAAGGTGGTCTCCGAGCGACTCGGTCACGGGAATCCGGCGTTCACCATCGACACCTACCAACACGTGCTCCCCGGGATGCAGGCCGAGGCAGCCCGCGTCTTCGAGAAGCTCATCGAGGAGGCACGACCCGGAACAGCCGGTAGAAGAGCCGGTAGAAGAACCGCATAACACGGTAGAAGCCCCGGTCAGCAGTGCGCTGACCGGGGCTTTCAGTAGCGGGGGCGGGATTTGAACCCGCGACCTTCGGGTTATGAGCCCGACGAGCTACCAGACTGCTCCACCCCGCGGTGTAACCCAAGGTTACCCCAAGCCGGAAAGTGCAACAAACGCCCTCAGTCGAGGCGCGGCATGGTGAGGACGAAGCGGCTCTCGCCGTCTTCGAACTTGTAGACGAGGTCGCCACCCATCAGTCGGGCAAGCTGGCGTGAGACGGTAAGCCCCAGACCAACCGAGCCTGGCACCTCGACCGCGGTGTCGGCCTTGTAGTACGGCTCGAAGATCCGCTCCCACTCGGCGGGATGGAGCCCGACTCCATCGTCGGCCACCACCAGGGACACCTGGGGACCGGCCGAGCGGAGGATCACCCTGACGTTGGGACCGCCGTAGCGGATGGCATTTGACACCAGGTTGCGGACGATCTGGCGGGCGCGGGAAGGGTCGCCGAGTGCCCGTGGCCTATCACCTTCGAGCTTGATGCTCTCTCCTCGGGCGCCGACGCTCTCCAGCACTTGCGCGACCTGGGCACGCAGGTCCACCGAAACCTTGGCGACCACCAGGGTCCCGTTCTCGGAGCGAGCCGAGACCAGCAGGTCCTCGACGATATGAGTCAGCTCGAATGCCTCCTCGGCGATCGCCCTGATCAGCTGGCGCCGCTCTTCCGAGCCCATCGGGACCGACTCGTCCTTGAGCATCTCGGCGAAGCCGACCACCGCCGTGAGAGGTGTCCGCATCTCGTGGGATACAGTTGCGACGAACCGGTCACGGTCCTTGACGATCTGGCGGAGCTTGGCGGCCTCTTCGATCGGGTTCCCGGCAAGGCGCGACACAGCGATCATCATCACGATCTCGCCCGTCCCGAAGTCGCGGAGGGGACGACCGCTGCTCTCGAGCCAGACGTACTCACCGTCCTTGCGGCGAAATCGACACGAGATGGCCTGCGGCTCTGCTGTGGTGAGGGCAGCCGTGTGGCCCTTGACGATCGCAGCGAGATCGTCTGGGTGGAAGAAGTCGTAGGCGGACTTGCCGATCAGCTCGCGTGGCTCCCATCCGACAATGGCTGTGGAGGATGGGGACACGTAGACGTAGATCCCATCGGCCGTGTTGTGGGTGACGATGTCGGCCGTGGTGTCCGCGAGAGCGCGGTAGGCCGACTCCCACTGGTCGGCAGGGAGGCTCGGAGAGGGGTCGGGGGCGGACCCGTCCTTGACCACGGTCAGGCGCGGGCGATCCCCGCCTGTCGGGCTGCTCGATTCCATGTCCGGTAATACATCGTCGCCGGCCAGTGCGTCCTTGACGGCCCCGTGCCATGCGACAACCCGCGCGGAGTGGCAGGAATCATGTCTCGGGCGCTGTCTTGGTGTGAGCGCCGGCCGGGTACTGGTCGTAGGCCGCCACTGAGTCCCCCCTGTGGGTCCCGCGTGAGGATCAGCGGGCCGGCTGCTCCTCGACCCGGATGGCATCGAGCTCGATCGTGGTGTCGCCATCGCCGAGCTCGGGGATCGGCTTCTCGAGCACGATCGCCGTCGGCACCACTCGCTCGATCTGGTGCAAGGTCTGGGAGCGGACGGTAAGCACATGCGAGAAGATGTCCCAATCGATCGAGTCGAGACGCGGGTAGATCGGGACTTCGGGCAGCTCGGCCTGGCCGCCGACCTGCAACTCCGCCTCCACTTGCTTGCGCACCCGGGGAGGGCAGATCGGGGAGTTGTAGAGGACGCTCAGCGCCTGCAACTGCATATTGCGGATGTGCTCGTCCTCGCCCTTCTCGTGGAGGTGAGGGCTGCGAGTCTCGACCTGGTAGACGTCGACTCCTGCTCGGCTCACATCCGAGTCGGGTGATGCCTGGATCCCGCCGTATGACTCGAGCAGGTTGATCAACTCGTTCGGCTCGACCGCGTATCCGCCGGCGTAGCTCAACCGCATGGCCAGCTCTGTGCTCAATGCGTGTTCGCCCGAGTTGCCGGTGACGATCAGCTCGGTCCCGAACCCGGTGTAGTCGGAGATGAGCAAATTGATGAATTCGTTGGTGAGCCGCGACGCACGGCCCAGCCGGTTGAAGTAGAGCTGCCCGTCCTCGAACGTCGGCTTCGAGTGCCAGCTGATCCTGACCATCGAGAACGGCGAGGTCGCCTGATAGAAGGATGCGGCGAAGGCCTGGACGTATTCGAACACGGCTCCGGGGATGAAGTTGTCGGCATCTATGAAGCCAACGAACTCCCGCCCGGCCAACTTGGCCAGTGCCGTTCCCACCAGCAAACCCTCACCCTTCCCTGAGCGGATGAGGCCCGAGGTGTCAATCAGCTGGGGCATCCCGGCCTCCCGGAAGGCGGCGGAGACACCCGCCCCCCGCTGGTGGATGATCACCGCCCCCCGTTGCACTCTGCGACAGAAGCGCTCGACGGTGTCGACCTCCGCCTGATAACGGTCGACCGGACGACGGTCGCTGTTGGATACCACGACGATCAGGCAGTCGTGGGGGATGGCGGCCAGCACCCCCTCCAAGACCTTGAGCCGCTCCCCCTTCACCGGGATGACGATCGCCATCTGCTGCTTTATCTCAGAGATCCCCGACATCGGGATGTGGCGGATCGAATCGGGCCCGGCCCCGGGGACGTCTACCGCCTCGGCGCCGCCCGAGTCGAACTCATAGACCTCCTGGACGCCATGCAGCCGCACGGCTCCGAAGCGTTCCACGCGATGGGGAGACTCGATCCGCATGTCCCTCCTAGGGAATGGGACTGAACGCCAACCTACCCGATCGGGGCCGAAACTGAACCGGGAGATTGCATGACTGTGGTCTAAATCCCAGCAGTGGCACACTATTCCCATGCTTTATCCGCGCGCCCTGACCGATGCCGACGAGGCGCTGGTCCACGAGGCGATGACGGTGCTGGAGGAGAACTGGCTCGGCCACGCCACCCGGCCATCTCCGCGTCTGTACCCGCACCAGTGGAGCTGGGACTCTGCCTTCATCGCCATCGGCTACTCACACGTCGACCAGGCGCGGGCCCAGCAGGAGCTGCGGTCGCTGTTCAGGGGACAGTGGAGCAACGGGATGCTCCCCCACATCGTCTTCACCACTGGAGCCGCCAACTACTTCCCTGGCCCTGAGTTCTGGCAGACCCAGCGCTGCCCCTACGCTCCCCGGGAGCCTCGCACCTCTGGAATCGTCCAGCCGCCGATCCACGCCTCCGCTGCCCTCGAGATCTATCGCAATGCCGCCGAACCGGCGATGGCGGTCTCGTTCTTGGAGGAGCTGCTCCCCCGCCTCTCCTCTTGGCACACGTATCTGCGCCGGGAACGGGTGCGCAGGGACGACGGTCTCATCGAGATCTGGCACCCGTGGGAATCGGGCATGGACAATTCCCCGATCTGGGACCAGGCGATGGCCAGGCTGGTACCGCGGGCGGTCCGTGACTACGTGCGAGCCGACCTTGCTCAGGCCCAGCAGACCGAGCGCCCGACCGACGACGACTACGACCGCTACGTTTCGCTTGTCGAGCTGTTCAGGGACTGCTCATACCTGCCCGAGCGGATCCGGGCCACCACCCCTTTCGCCGTGGCCGACGTGCTCTACAACTCGCTCTGGGTGCAGGCGAACGCCGACCTGGCCGAGATCTGTCGCCTCACCGGAGCGGACCCGGAGCCGTTCGAGCGATGGCGGCGGGAGGCGAGCGAGGCGATGCAGGCCAAACTCTGGAACGACGAGCACGCCTGCTACGTCGACTACGACCTGGTGGCCGACAGTCCGGTCGTCACCCGGATCGGCCCGGGGTTCTCGCCGCTGTTCGCGGGGGTGCCCACCGAGGAGCAAGCGGCCCGAATGGTCGAGGGGCTGACCGACTCGGTCGGGGTGTCACTCGATACGAGCACATGGATGGTCCCGAGCTTCGACCCCCGCCATCCCGGCTTTCTGCCGACGAACTATTGGCGGGGACCGATCTGGATCAACGTCAACTGGGTGCTCTTCCATGGCCTGCTGAGGTACGGCTACAACGACCTGGCATCCACTCTGCGACGGTCGCTGATCGAGGTGCCCCGCCGCTCCGGGTTCTACGAGCACTACGACCCACAGACCGGGGGCGGCCACGGCGCCGACCGCTTCGCATGGACGGCTGCCCTGGTGCTCGACCTTCTCTTCGAGGGGGCAGTCCCGGCTACCGCGTGAGCTAGCTCTTGTCCTCGATCTCCCAGGCGTGATCGAGGGCATGCCAGGCCGAGCGCCTCACCAGGTAGCGGGCGGGCCACCGATAGTCGGCCCCTTCGCCGACCGCGCCGGCCATGACCGCCTCGATCATCCCCTGATGTAGGGCCTCGACTTCCGCAGCCACCTCGGGCCGGTGGATGGCCTCCGGTCCTCGATCGAAAGCCGCGTTGAGAAGACTCGACGACTTGAGCCTGACCATGCGGGCATAGGCCTGATCAGCCCCCACAACATGAGCCAGGATGGCGTCACGGTCCCTCCCGCCGCCCCGGGGCCCCTTGGCCAAGGTGGGGGGAGCCGCTTGGCCGGCCCGATCCAACGCCTCCCAGCACGCCCGCCAGATCCTGATCAGGTGCTTGGCCTCGGCGGTCGAGAGCGGGACGGAATCGGCGGATGGGTGGCGGCCGGGAGCGCCGAACTCGGTGGTGGCGTCTCCCTCCAGCGTCTCGGCCAAATCAAAGGGCTGTGGGCCGGGGGGTCTGATCTTGGCCGCCTTCAGGACCGTCGCGTAGCGAGCGCGGTAGTCGGCCAGGGTCTCCAGCGCCGCCTCCGGGGTCTTGCCCGGTCGAGTCCACCCGGGCCAATCGAGTGCGCCGGCGAAGGTCCGCCGCTTGGTGACCTCGAGATAGACCCCGATCACATCCGGACCGAAATCAGCCGCCGGCCCGTCTGGCGTCCTCTCCGATCTCGTCGTAGTTGACCAGCCAGCGGACCCCGAAGCGGTCGACGCACATCCCGAACTCTGCCCCCCAGAAAGCCTTCTCGTAGGGCTGGGTGATCTCACCACCGTCAGCCAGACCGGCGAAGAGCCGGCTCCCCTCCTCCGAGGAGACGGGGCTGATGCTGATCTGGACATTGTCGCCGAGGGTGGTGGCACCCATGAACGAGAGCCGGTCCGACCCGAACAATTTCTGGCCGTCACCGAGTGGCAGCTCGGCGTGCATGACCTTGTCCGCCTCCGGCCCTGGCTGGTCGCCGGGCATCTCGGAGAACCGGTTGATCGTTACGTCGCCGCCGAACACCTTCTGATAGAAGTTGAACGCCTCCTCGCAGTTGCCGTCGAAGTTGAGATAGGGATTGATCTGCACCACTCACCCTCCACGTTGGACTTGCTCCGACCCTAGCCGGGCACCCGATTCTCGCTCTCCCGGTGGTCTATAGCCCGACTCGGGAGATGCGGTTTCAGGGCCTCCACGGATGTCCGTGCGGCTGACCACAAAGGGCCCACAATGGGTCCAAATGCCCTGGCGGGCTCCCACCTCCTGGTCGCAGGCTGAGATCAAAGGCTGCTGAGCCGAGCCATCAGTCATAGATGCCTACGGCTCGAGATTGGAGGTGACTGGTATGCCGGAACTGTGGAGGCTGATCGACCTGGAGCGCGATTGGGACAGTCTGTTCAGATTTCCTGGCGCGATGACGGAGGCTCAATTCCGTCCATCGGTTGATGTCGCCCGCAAGGAGGGCCAGCTGATCGTCACGGCGGAGCTGCCCGGGATCGACCCTGACAAGGATGTCGAGATCACTCTCGATGACGACTACCTCACCATCGGTGGTGAGAAGTCCGAGGAGAGAGAGATGACCAGCAACGATCGTGTCGTCCATGAAAGGCGATACGGCTCCTTCGTCAGACGAGTCCCGGTCCCCGAGGGCGTCAGCGCCGACAAGATCACGGCGTCGTATGTCGACGGGGTCTTGACGATCACGGTGGTTCTCCCTGAGGAGACCCAACCCTTGGAGCCGAGGAAGATCCCGGTGAGTTCGACCAAGACCTGACGATCTTGGAGAAGCCATCGAGGGAGGCTGCGATCTCTGCGGCCTCCCTCATCCTCGTTGCCCATCACTCGCCCCGAGGCTCTCGTCCTTCCGAGAACGGTCGAAAGGCCCTGGCAGCCCGGCCACCGAAGCCGGATGATGTCTCCGACGGTCCCGCTAAGGGAGCGTCGATGAAAGGAGGTGATCTCTGTGACGGCCATCCGCATTACGCCAATGACGGGGGTCACACGGATGCCGGCCGAGCGTGCTCATGTCACCGAATGGGTGCTTGGGGTCGCTGGGGCGGTGGCAGCCGGTGTCGGCGCGTGGATGTACTACGTGCCCGCGGACTGGTTCCTCGGTGGGCTGGCCGAAGCCTGGTACTTCGGGATGTTCATCGCGGCCGGTCTGTTCCTCGCTGCCGCATTCGGGCTCCTGGCATGGAGAAACTACGCCAAGGACACGGCGTGGACGACCCGGGTCGTGGTGCCGACGGTGCTTGCCATCGTGGGCCTTGCCGCCGCGATCACGTTTGCCCTCGTGCTGATCCTGTAGACGCAGTTTGCGCAGAGCCGGACTCCGCCTGGGAGTCCGGCTTTGCCGTTATGGCCATCCCTGGTGGTGCTCGCGGAACTGGCGAACGGCTTGATTGGTCTTCGGGCCCCATGTGAGATTGGGAACAGGGTGGCTTCGCCTCGCCTCCTCGATCTCGTCCTTGCCGAAGACGGCCGACGACGTGACCGGCGTCACGTCGTACAGGCGCGCCGCGTTCCGTCCCAGGACCTTGCGCTTGACCTCGGCGGTCAGCGCGGGGTAACCGAAGCGCTCCTGCCACGCGGCCGGGATCTCGAACGCGCGGAACGCATCGATCTGACTCTGTGGTGAGCCATAGAAGATGCTGTCGGTGCCCCAGAGCAGGTTGTCCTCACCTACCGCCAACAGCAACTTGCCCAAGACATGGGCGGCCTCGTCGGGGCGACGCATCAGGTGCCACCAGGTCGACCCGATCTCCGCGTAGACGTTCGACCCTGGCCCCACACCGGCATCGGCGAGCGACTTGACCAGCCGGTCGACGCCCCTGGCCGGCTCTGGGGCGTATTGCCCCTCGCGATGTGCCACCTCGAAGCCGGAGTGATAGACGGCAAAGCGAACGTCGGGATGGGCCATGGCCGCCGGGCCGATGTCTTCGGGCGAGCCCGCCCGCGCCCCATCCGACAAACCCTTGTGGACGAACAGCGTTGGCGTCCCCAGCTCGACCAGCTTCTGCAGGAACGGCCCGGCCACCTGAGGCAGATCGGGGTCACGGTCATCCAGGCGCCAAGGCATCCCCACCGGGAAATGGGTGAAGGTCTTCCAGCCATGGATCTCGTTCTCTGCCACGGTTCGATCCATCTCCTCCAGCAATGCATCGATTTCGGTCACCTGCGGGAGCGCCTGGGCGTTGACCAGCACCCGTTCGTCGCCAGAGAGGGCGGCCACCACCCGTCTCGTCTCCTCCATGAGCTCGGCCGGCAGAGGGCTCCCCTCCGGAAGGATCGGCAGGCCGGAGAGCGCGACCATGGTCGTGTCGGATCGGACGAACACCTCCTCCAGGAAATGATTCATCGTGAAGCAAGCACGGGGGTCGTCCTCGTCCTCGCAGCGAGCCTGCGGAAACTGCCGGCCCCAGAACCAGTCACCGGCGGTGGATGGGTCGAGCTCGTACTCGAGGAGATGGCCCTGCACATCGAACACGAAGTCGACGTCGGCGAACAGCCCGGTGGCAGCGGACTCGTCGATGCAGGCTTCCTTCGTCATCGGATACCAACAGCCGGCGGGGATTCCCAGCGCATTGGCGGTGACCGAGTCGATCGTCCACAGGGTGGCCGCCATCGCGCTGAGCGACCGCAGAAAGGTCCTGCGGCTGACTCCAAGACGCGCGGCGCTGTCCGCGGTCAGCTCATGGGCCCTCCGCTCCATCTCGAGCCTGAGGGGGTCGGGAACCTCGGGCAGGTACTCGCCATTGGACACCGGCTCGAAGTTGACCGGCAGGACCGGCTCGTGCTCGGCGAACTTCACCTCGGCCAGGCTACGCGCGGATCCAATACGTGGTGCTCACTTACCGGGGTACGCAGACCTGCGCCTCCGCTTCAGGTAGCGAAGTCTCTTGACTTTGCACTCGGTGCGTCTCTTTCAGGAGCCGACTGCCCCGCAGACGATCACTGCCGAGCCGTCCGAGGTCATGCCCTCTGGCACAGAGTACGAAATGAGGGTCGGATCGAACTCGGCCGTGACGGTTTCGGTGTCGGTGGATGACGTCAAACCCGTCACCTGACCGCTGGACGACAGCCACTCCACCTTGCCCCACAGCGTCCCTTGGCGGTCGCCCGGGATCAGCGTCTCGTAAATCCACACCCCGCCGTCGCAAGACGAGATGTGAGCTTCAGGGGTCGTGAAGCCTTCACAGCCCCCAGGGATCGATGAGGCATTGGAAGGGAAGAGGATGGTGGCTGCTACCTGGATCGAGTTGCCCGGGCAGAGAGGCCCCGAGTCGGCAACGCCCGGCCCGCTGTAGACGGCCACGTAGTTGCCGCTGACGGTGGACCTGTACCACCTAACCCTGATCTCGCCTGCGGTCTCGTTCTCGGTCCCGTAAGGGGCGAGGACGATGCCATCCCCGGCAGGCGGGATCTCCCCTTCGGGCACGACCTCGGTCGTCGGGCCCGCCCCAGCAGTGGTGGTCGGCTGTTCGGTGGTCGCCGTGGGGGCGGTGGTCTCGGTCGGGACCAGTGAGGTCGAGGTCGTGCTGGAGCTGCTGCAAGCCGCCGCGGCCAGCAGGATCGACCCCAGCCAGGCTGATTTTCGCGACATTCGGAGCCTCTCCTCGATGACCCGGGCGACGGTACACGACCACCCATTGCTACTCATGGCCTGGACCTAAATGCGGCGCTGAGTCCGCACCCGCACAGGCAGAATCAGCACGGATGAACCAGCCAGCACGTCCGGTGGTCGAGGCCAGGGGCCTGGTGAAGCGCTTCAAGGGCACTCTCGCCGTCGACCACATCGACCTGGTCGTGCAACCAGGGACGAAGGTGGGCGTGCTCGGGCCCAACGGCGCCGGCAAGACCACGACCCTGCTCATGCTGCTTGGTGCGATCACCCCTGATGAGGGCACGATCGACATCGCCGGCTATCGGCTGCCCAAAGGCCGCTCGAAGGCGATGGAGCGAGTCGGGTTCGTGGCGGGTTACCTCCCCCTGCCGGAGAACATCACCGTCAGGGAGTCGCTCGAGCTATTTGCCGGCTTCGCCGGGCTCAAGAAGCCGGACCAGGTCATCGACGAGGCGATTGCCCACTTCGACCTCGCCGAGCTGGCCGATCGCCGGGGCCAGGAACTGTCCTCCGGCCAGCGCACCCTGGTGGGGATCGTCAAGGCGGTGCTGCATGGCCCGACGCTGTTGGTGCTCGACGAGCCGACCGCCAGCCTCGATCCCGAGGTGGCAGGGAGGGTCCGCACGGCCCTGCTCGAGCTCCACGCCCGTGACGACATGACCCTCCTCGTCACCAGCCACAACATGCGCGAGGTCGAGACTCTGTGCGAGCGCGTGATCCTGATCTCCCGCGGTGCGATCGTGGCCGACGGCTCACCTGCCGACATCGCCACCCAGTTCGATGTCGAGGACCTGGAAGGCGCCTTTCTCGCCGTGGCCGAGGCTCACAGGAAGAAGGAGTCATGAACCTCACCCGGGTCAAAGCGGTGGTGCGCAGGCACTGGCTGGTGCTGTGGCGCTCGCCCCATCGATGGTTCGAGATCGCCTTCTGGCCGATCATGGATGTTCTGTTGTGGGGATCGCTCGGGGTGTTCATCGCCCAGACCGACCCCAATGGGCTGGCCGCCGTGCCGTTCTTGTTGGCCGGCCTGGTCCTGTTCTGGACCTTGACCCAGGTGCAGATGACCGGCTCGCTCGGGCTGATGGAGGAGACATGGACCCGCAACCTCCTCAATGTGCTCACCACCTCGGTCACCCCCGTCGAGTACATGGCAGGGGTGTCGGTCTACGGCCTCGTGAAGCTGGCCCTGACCCTGATCACCCTCACGATCACCACCATCGCCCTATACGGGTTCGATCTCACCGAGCTCGGGTGGGCGGTCGTGCCCATCTCGGCGCTGCTCGTCGTCAACGGATGGGCGGTTGCCTTCCTCGTCATCGGCTGCATCCTCCGATTCGGGACGAGCGCCGACATCCTCACCTGGGGGATCAACTACGTGGTGCTCGCCCTATCGGGTGTGTTCTTCCCCGTGGAGGCGCTGCCGCCCGCAGTGGCGCGTATCAGCCTGCTGCTGCCCACGACACACATCTTCGCCGCAGTGCACGAGGTGCTCGCCGGGCGGCCCCTGCCGCTGGATGAGATCAGGGTGGCGATCATCGGGACCGCGGTGGCGCTCGCATTAGGCGTGTGGTTCGCCGCCGTCATGCTCAAGGTGTTCAGGTCGCGCGGCTTCGTCACCCGTTATTCGTGAGCGCAGTCAGACGTAGATGACCTCGCCGGGCTCGCCTGGCTCGTCGACGGTGCGGTCACAGGTCGGGCAGTACCAGCGAGGCTCCATCGGCGTGCCGCAGGCCTCGTGCCGGATGGCCTCGCCCTGTGAGTGGCGTGCCCCCCAAGCACTCAACAGACGTAGCGCACCAGCCAGCTCCGTCCCCGGTGCCGTCAGTTGGTAGGAAGAGCGAGGGGGCCGCTCGGAATAGAGGCGGGCCACCACGATCCCGTCCTCCTCGAGCTTCTTGAGCCGCGCGCTGAGCGTGTTGGGGGCGATGCCGGGCAAGGACTCCGCCAGGTCGTTGAAGCGGGCCGGTCCCCGCTGCAAGACGTCGATCACCAGCATCGTCCAGCGGTCGCCGACCCGGGCCAAGGCGGCGTCGAGGGGCCCGGAGGGCTGATTTGGCATGCCCGAATCGTACCGTCAAAAGCCCTGTGTATAGTCACTTGCAAGTCGCAAGTGACTAGAAAAGGAGCGGCTCATGACCATCCAGGAAATCGGCCGGGAACTGTCGGAGATCGCCGGGACCATCGGGAATTCGGTGGCCGGGCTGGGGAGCCGGAGGTCACAGGGGTCCGCAGTGGTGATCGCAGAAGGACGCCTCCTGACCAATGCCCACAACCTGGGCGGCGACGGACCAACGGCGGTGTTCGTCGGTGGCGAGCGCAGGGAAGGTGAAGTCGTGGGAGCCGATCCCGACGCCGACCTTGCCGTGATCTCAGTTGACACGTCTGGCCTCGAGCCCGCCCCGTGGGCCGATGCGATTCCCGGAATCGGTTCGGCCGTCATCGCAGTGGCGAACCCGGCCGGGCGCGGGCTGAGGGTGACACTCGGCTACATCTCGGGGATCGACAGGGCATTCCGCGGCCCGCGTGGCCGGCGGATTGGAGGGGGAATCGAGCACACCGCCCCGCTGCTCCCTGGCTCCTCCGGCGGGGCTCTCGTCGACCCGGATGGAAGGCTGGTGGGGATCAACACCCATCGGCTGGGTTCGGGCTTCTACCTGGCGATTCCAACCGACGCGGCCCTCAAGGAGCGGGTGGATCGGCTTGCTAAAGGAGAAGCATCGCGCCGCCACCGCCTCGGGGTTGGCCTGGTCCCTCCCGAGATGTCGGGTCGGCTGCGGCGGGCAGTGGGCCTGGCCGACCGAGACGGCCTGTTGGTGAGGTGGGTCGAGGACGACAGCCCCGCTGCCAAGGCCGGCATGCGTCAAGGCGACCTGATCGTCACCGCCGGCCCCCACAGCATCACCGGTCTCGACGAGCTCCAGCAGGCGATCGACGAAGCCGACGACATGCTCGTGCTTTCGATCGTCCGAGGCACCGAGGAGCTGACGGTCACGGCCGCCTTCGAACCAGACGGTCAATGAGCCGCTTCTAGGCTCGGAGGGTTGAACTGCGCCACCTGCGGTAGCGAGCTCCGCCCCAACGACCGCTTCTGCTCCAACTGTGGGGCACCCGTGCATGGCGCTTTGGCGCGGACGGAGGATGAAGCCGAGCTCAAGCAGGTCAGCGTGCTCTTCGCCGACATCGCCGGGTCAACCAGCCTCATCGAGTCCCTCGACCCCGAGGAGGCAGCGGCCCTGATCGGCTCCGTCATCAGGGTGATGGTGAAGGCGGTGGAGCAGTACGGGGGGACGTCTCTGGACGAGCTCGGTGACGGGATCCTGGCGGTCTTCGGGGCCCCCACGTCGGTTGAAGATCACGCAAGGCGCGCCTGCGAGGCCGGTCTCGAGATACCTCCCGGGGTAACGATCGCCACCGGGGGGCGAGCCCAGGTGCGAGTTGGCATCCATGCCGGAGAGACCTACGTGCGAGCCGGCCGTCCTACCGGCCTGCCGCTGCATGTGGCCGCCCGCCTACAGCAGATGGCCGAGCCAGGCCAGATCATCATCACCGAGTCGACGCTCAGGCTGGCCGGGGCTGGGCTGCAGGCGAAGCCGTTGGGGATGCGGGAGGTGCGCGGGGTGGCCGAGCCGCTGGCTCTCTTTGCGCTGGAAGGCGTCGGACCCCGCCGGCACGACTGGGAGGGCCGGACCGCCGCCAACCGCTCCCCCTTTGTCGGGAGGGAGGTCGAGTTCGCGCAACTGGCGAGGGCGGCGGCCAGGGCCAAAGTCGGGGGCGGTCAGATCGTGGCGGTCGTTGGAGAGCCAGGAGTCGGAAAGACTCGCCTCGTTCACGAATTCGTGCAGTCCCTCGGCGACGAGTTCGAGGTCTTGGAGACCGGGGCTTCGCCATATGGCGGTACCACCGTCTATGCCCCCTTTCTCCCGTTGCTGGCTAATCGGCTTGGAGTCGTGGCGAGTGAGGCCACCGCCGCCGATGTCGCTCGCGGGGTGGCCGGACTTGGGCTGTCGCCGGACTTGGCTCCGGCTCTCACCTCACTGTTCGGCAGCGAGGACGCGGCCTGGCGGTCGCTCGGCCCCGACCTGAGGCGGCGCCGCACCCGCGAGGCGATCATCGAGGCCCTGGCCATGCCCTCAGGAGAGCGCCCGGTGGTGATCCTGGTTGAGGACCTGCATTGGTCGGACTCGGAGAGCCAGGCAGTGCTGGACGACCTCACCACCGCGATCGCCACCCGGCCCATCCTCTTGCTTGTCACCTACCGGCCAGAGCACACCCATCGCTGGGCCGGGCTCGGGCACTACCGGGAGATCTGGATGGAGGGCCTGGAGCGAGACCAGGCTGCCGACCTGGTCGCCAGCCTGGTCGGTAACGACCCGAGCGTTCGCAGCCTGGAGCGGGCGATCCTCGACCGCACTGGAGGAGTACCGCTCTTCATCGAGGAGACGGTGGGGGCGCTGGCGGCATCCGGGGCATTGGAGGGGACGCGGGGGGCCTACCGCTCGACCACTGCGGGGGCAGGGTTCGACATCCCCGACACGGTCCAGAGCGTCATCGCCGCCCGTATCGACCGGCTGGATCCGGTCGCCAAGCGCACGCTGCAGGCGGCCGCCGTCGTCGGGCCCGAGTTCTCGGGGGACATCCTGTCGGCGATGCTCGGCCTCCCAGCCGGCGAGATCGAGGAAGCGCTTGGCCGGCTGTGTGACGTCGACCTGATCAACCAGAAGGCCTCAGACGGGAGCCCCGAATTCCGTATGAAGCACGCATTGGTGCGTGATGCCGCCTACGCGGGGCTGCCCCCGTCGCGCCGGAGAGAGCTGCACCGGGCGGCGCTCGCCGCCTTGGAGAGCTCTTGGCGGGGCGGGACAGACCACCTCGAGCTGCTGGCTCAACATGCCGCCGCCGCCGGAAGCTGGGAGGCCGGCGCCCGCTATGCCCGAGCGGCCGGAGAGCGGGCACTCGACCGCGTTGCCTATTGGGAGGCTGTGAGGCTGTTCGAGCTCGCCATCGAGTGCCTCGACGAGTTGCCCAAAACCGACGACAACCTGCGAGCAGCGATCGAGGTGAGAACCAGGCTCCGGCCCGCACAGAGCGGGGCCGGCTCGTCGTTCGCCGCTGCCACACAGCACCTCGACCAAGCCGAGGCCTTGGCCCGCCGCCTTGGTGATCCAGCAGCCCTGCTCGGCGTCCGCACCCAGCAGGCGTATCACCTGAGCGTGATGGGCATCAGGGAGCCGGCCGTTCAGGCCGGGGAGGAGGCAATCGAACTGGCCACCCAGATCGGCGAGCGCCTGGGGCTGGCCGAAGCCAGGCTGGCCCTGAGTCAGATCTATGTGTTCAGTGGCCCACCGCGGCTGGCAGTCGAGCTCCTCTTACCGGATGTCGACTTCTGGACACAGGAGGCGACGTTCGAGCGGCATGGCCAGACCGGGATCAGGTCGGTCTTCGCCCTCGGGCATCTGGCGACATGCTTTGCACGGCTGGGCCAGATCTCCGAGGCGATGACCCGGCTCGATGCCGCGAGCCGAATTGCTGACGCTGCCTCGCGGCCGTTCGACCTCTTCTACGTCAGCTTCGTTCGGGGGATTGTCTCTTCGACCATCGGCGAGGACGAAGCGGCGGTGATCAACATGCGCCAGGCCCTGGCAGTGGCGTACGAGAGCGATCTGCGATACATGCAGGACTTCTCCACTCCCTACCTCGGTCTTGCCTGTGCCCAGGACCAGCTGCTGGCAGAGAGCCACGCCCTGCTCGACCACTACTCCGGCGGGGCCGGCTTTGGAGGGTTGATGGAGGTGACCGCAGCGCTCGGCAGGTCGTTGCTTGCCCGACGCCAGGGTGCATTCGGAGCGGCGGCCGAACATGCCGACCAGGCCTGGACGATGGCCCGGGGACAGGGGTACACGCTTCAACAGGTTCAATCCCTCCGCTCGCTCGCCCTCGCCCACCATGGGCTCGGTGCCCAGACCCGGCCGCTCGATTGGGCTCTGGCGGCGCTGGAGTCGGCGATCGGGCACGAGATGCCAACCGAGCAGGGGCGGTGCCATTCGGCGCTGGCTCGCATCCACTCGGATCGTGGAGACGCCGCCGCGGCCGCCACCCACTCCGAAGCCGCCCGCTCGATCGCCGCCGGCTTGGGGCTGGGCTCGGCCATGGCGACCGACGGCCTCTGACCGCTGAGTTACCAGGTGAAATCTGCCCGCTGCGGGTTACATTGTCGCCCGCATGCCCGGCGAAACAGGCGTAGACGGAGCGCGCCGGGGGCTTTCCTCGTGACGCTGTGACCACCGCCGTCACCACACCCGCACCCGTCAGATCCCGCCGTTCCATCTGGTGGCTGGCGGCTCTCATGGTGGGGATCGCGGCCGTCGCCTTCGTCAACCTGCCGACGCCTTTCCATGGTGACCAGGCACTGTGGATGGTCTACACCCGCCAGATCGACCATGGCGCAGCCCTCTACTCGGACCTCTGGGACACCAAGCAGCCGCTGATCTTCTACTTCTTCCTGATGGCGGGCCGGCTGTTCGGATTCGACGAGGTGGGAGTGCACATCCTCGAGGCGCTGTGGCTGCTCGGCACCGCTGCAGTGCTCTTCGTCACGTCACGCTGGTACTTGCGTTCGATGTGGGCACGGCTGGCGGTGCCGGCACTGGCCGTCGGCCTCTATTACATCGCCACCGGCCCCCTTCATCAGACCCAGGTGGAAGCGCTGTCAGGGCTTCCGATCTTCCTGGCGATGTGGTTCGCCCTCTCACCGCCGGACGCGCCCGAGCCAACACGCTGGCGCAGGACGTGGGCAGGCTTCTTCGGGTCGGTGGCGGTGCTGTTCAAGATCAGCTTCGGGCCGATCGTGGCGGCCATCTGGTTGGCGGCTCTGGTCATCGAGCTGAGCCGGGGGAGCAGAGGCAGCCGGGGCCGGGCCCTCGGCGAGTTCCTCATCCCCATCGTTGCCGGCGCCATCGTCCCGATCGCCATTGCAGCTGCCTATCTGTCCTCGATCGGCAGCCTCGACGAGGCATGGGCAATCGCCCTCTATGTGATCTCGGTTCCCGGCGAGCTGGCGGCGGCCAGCAGGAGGGTGCAGGGCTCGACCTTGTGGTTCGCAAGGAAATTCGCAGTCGTGGGCGAGTTGGCGGCGGTAGCCGCGGTGGGCTTCATCACCAAGTGGCGGCGCGGGCCGATGGTCATCGCATCGCTGGTCTGGGTGGTGGCCGGCTTCATCACGATCATCCTCCAGAACTGGTGGTGGCAGTACCACTATCTGGTCATCCTCACTCCGCTGGCGATCTTGGCCGGCGTCGGGGTGGACTTGCTGATAGAGCGGGCTCCGCGCTGGCTGCAGCTGGCATTCCTGGGCCTGGCCCTGGTGACATTGGCCTGGAGCAACGGCGCCGCCTTCGCCGCCGACGTCACCCGCATGGCCCAGCACGGTTTCGACCCCGTCGTGTGGGGGGAGTCGTACACACCGTGGGCGAAGGCCAAGCCGGAGGCCGACTTCCTCGAGGAGCGGCTGCAGGACGAAGGCAGCGTGTATGTCTTCGGCGATCCCCTGATCCTGCATTTGACCGGCAACCCCTACGCCATCTCGATTCACTCCTGGGGCGCCGAGGTCTGGACCCATGACCTCTGGGCAGAGGCTTACAGCCAGCTGGTGGAGACGATCCCCGACATGATCTATGTCTCCACGTTCTATGTGCCCTACATCTCCGAGCATTCTCCCGAGATCGAGCAGATGCTCCTGGAGCGATACGTGAACCAGCGTTCCACGGCCGAAGGCACCTGGTACGTCCTGAGCGGCTGAGCACGCGCGGAGAGGCCGGCCTGGCCCCAGTTACATTCCCCGGCCGGAGGTGAGGCCATGCCGGAAGGCATTCTGGAGAAGCTCGCAGCGGGACCCGTCCTGGGCGACGGGGGTTACCTGTTGGAGCTGGAGAAGCGAGGATTCGTCCAGGCCGGGCCTTTCACGCCAGAGGTGGTCATCGATAACCCGGCAGCCCTGACCGGCCTGCATCGAGAGTTCCTCAGGGCCGGCGCCGACGTCCTCCAGACGATGACCTTCTACGCCTCGGATGACAAGCTCGCCACCGTGGGATTGGCTGGGAAGGTCGACGATATCAACCGGGCGGCCGTCCAGATCGCCCGCCAGGTGGCTGCCGAGGGGGATGCCATGGTGGCCGGCAATCTCTCCCTTACTTGGGCCTATGAGCCGGACGACGCCACCTCCGCCGACCACGTGCGGGCGCTGTTCGACCGCCAGATCGAGACCCAGCTGGCGGCAGGAGGGGTCGACTTCTTCATTGGCGAGACCTTCGGCTACCTGGGTGAGGCCTTGCTGTTCGTGGAGCGGGCGAAGCGGACGGGGCTGCCGGTGATGGTCACGATGTCATTCGAGAACTCACCGGCGCTGGCCTACGAAGGAGCGGGACCGGCCGAGTGCGCCCGGCGACTGGAGGCGGCCGGGGCCGACATCGTGGGGGTGAACTGCCTGAGCGGGCCGGCCCAGCAGCTGCCGGTGGCCATCGAGATGCGCTCGGCCGTCGATTGCTTCGTCGCCGCTCAACCCGCCGCATATCGAACGACCGACGAACGACCGGACTTCACCGCGCTTCCCGAGTTTCCGCGCGCTCTCGATCCACTTCAACTCCCCAGGGCGGACCTTGGCAGGTTCGCCGCCGACGCCCGCGACGCCGGCATCTCCTACATCGGGTCGTGCTGTGGCTCGGTCCAGGCCCATGTCCGCGCAATGGCGCAGGTGCTGGGGAAGGTGACCGCCGAGGAGCGCGAGTGGCGCACCGCAGGAAAGCCGATGTCGGCCTATGAACAGCATCACCACGATGAGGCCAACGCTTGATGGGCTCGTACGACCTGGCGGTGATCGGGCTCGGAGCCTGGGGAAGCGGTGCAGCGCTATCGGGCGCCAGGCGCTTCGGGAAAGGCGTGATCGGTTTCGAGCAGTTCGAGCTTGGACATGCCCGGGGGGCCTCCGAAGATCGGAGCCGGATCATCCGCTACTCCTATCACCACCGCGACTACGTGGCACTGGCCGCGCACGCCTACGCCGATTGGGCTCGAGTCGAGCAGGAGGCGGGTGCCAAGCTGGTCTACAAGACCGGCGGATTGGACTTCTTTCCCCCGGATGGGCCGGAGTCCCTCTCTGCCTACCAGGCGGCGATGGAGGCCGAAGCCGTCGACTACGAGGTGATGAAGCCGGCCCAGGTGCTCGACCGCTTTCCGGCGTTCTTCCTCGAGGAGGAGGTGATCACGCTCTTCCAGCCCGATGGTGGTCTGGTGGCCGCCGACCTGGCTACCAGGGCGATGCGGGCGCTGGCTGTCGACGGCGGGGCGGAGTTGAGATCGGGCACACCGGTCAGCGCCGTGCGGCGACTCGAAGGAGGGTTCGAGGTTCGAACCGGGAATGACACGGTACGAACCCAGCGTCTGGTGGTGACAGCCGATGCCTGGACCAATCAACTGCTCTCCTCGCTTGGCCGCCACCTCAACCTGGAGGTGACCCAGGAACAGGTCTCCTATTACCGGGCTGACCCCGCCTTTTCCGCCGCCGGGTTCCCTGTCTGGATCTGGATGGGGGATCCCGGCTTCTACGGGCTGCCCAGCCTCCAGGACAGCGGGCTCAAGATCGGCCAGGACGTCGGTGGCCGGCGGGTCGAGGCAGACCAACGCTCATTCGACCCCGACCCCGCATATTCGCGGCGTCTTCACGACTTCATGAAGGGCCTGATCCCGTCGGGGTGGGACGAGGCCGTGATCGAGAAGACCTGCCTGTACACCCTCACTCCCGACCGAGAGTTCGTGCTGGATCAGATACCCGGCATCCCTGGATCCGCCATCGGCCTTGGGGCGGCCCACGGGTTCAAGTTCGCCCCCACCGCCGGCCGGATCCTGGTGGACCTCGCCTGTGGTGAGGATCCGGGCATCGAACGTGATCGGTTCCGCGCCGATCGGCCCGTCCTCACGATGGACAACCCGCCGACCAACTACCTCGTGTAGCGATGGGAGCCGATCTCTACCCGGTGAAGGTGGACCGCGGGGTGCGGGTGCCGATGGACGACGGAATCGAGATCGCCCTCACCATCTACCTTCCCGATGCCGCAGGCGACGGGCCCTTCCCGGCGGTGGTGGAGTCGGTGCCATACCGCAAGGACGACGACTGCTTCGCCCGCGACCTCATCACCTTCGAGTACCTGGCCCAGCGCGGCTTCGCCGGCATCAGGATCGACATAAGGGGGACGGGAGCTTCCGACGGGATCATCGAGAACGAGTACGTCGCCCGCGAGCAGCTGGACACGGTGGCCGTCATGCGGTGGGCGGCCGCTCAGGACTGGTGCACGGGGCGCCTGGGAATGTGGGGGATCTCCTGGGGTGGTTTCTCTGCTCTGCAGACCGCGATGCTGCGCCCGCCGGAGCTGCACGCCATAGTTCCCGTGCACGCCACTCACGACCGGTTCGCATGCGACGTCCACTACTACGGCGGCGCCCTCCACCTTCTCGAGCAAGTCGACTGGCCGGTGGGGATGGTCGCCTTGAATGCGCTGCCGCCCGACCCGGACATCGTCGGCGAGCCGTGGCTCGAACGCTGGAGGGAGCGCCTGCGGGACACTCCGCAGTGGCTCCCTACCTGGCTCCGCCACCAGCAGCGCGACGACTACTGGCTGCAGGGCTCCCCTTGTCGCGACTACGCCTCGATCGATGCGCCAACCCTGTTGATCGGTGGCTGGCTGGACGGCTACGTCGACGGGATGCTGGAGATGCTGGAGGCCCTCCACTGCCCCAAGCAGGCGATCATCGGCCCCTGGGGCCACTCGCGCCCGGCCTCGGGCGAGCCAGGGCCGACCTTCGACCACCTTCGGGCGATGGAGCGCTGGTTCGGTCACTGGCTGCGCGGGGACGACAACGGAGTCCCGGCCGATCCGCTCCTCTCGGTGTTCATCCGCACCTCACCCCCTTATGACCCGGTCGAGGGGGAGACGGCCGGTTACTGGCGGGCCGAGCCCGCCTGGCCTCCCCGAGATCGTGAGTGGCGGATCCTGGCCCTCGACCACGACCTGATCGGCCCGGAGACGGATTCGGCCTGGGCAGGGCCATTGACCGTCGGATCGTCAGCCCCGGGATGGGACACCGCCATGTGGGGATCTGGCGACACGTCCGACGACGACGAGAGCTGCCTCGTCTTCGAGTCCGAGCCGTTGCAGGCGCCGATCGAGATCCTCGGGCCACCCCGAGCGGAGCTGTCCGTGACTGTCGATGCTCCGTACGGGCAGGTGGCGGTGCGCCTGATCAACGTCACCCCCACCGGTGAAGCCAGCCTGGTGGCACGCGGGCTCCTCAACCTGTCGCACCGCAACGGGCTCGGCGACCCCGCCCTGGTGCAGGCTGGAGAGGGGATGTCGGTCAGCATCCCCCTCCGGATGACCTCAGCGGTCGTGGCGGAGGGCCATCGCCTGCGGCTTGCGATCTCCGGAGCCGATTTCCCACTGGCTTGGCCACCGCCCGGACCAGTCACGCTCACGATCGATCCCACTCGATCGAGTCTGATACTGCCGCTGGTCCCTGGCCGCCCGGAGGAGACCACGCTGGAGCTCCCCGTCGCCCCCGCCCGCACCAGCCCCGTGCAGACCCAGGAAGACGTTCACGACCTGATCGTCGAATCGCGCGGAACCAAGACGACCTTGCGCCGGACCGTGGCCGATCGGCAACTGCAGCCGGCCCGCAACCACCTGGTGTATGCCAATCGCCAGGACATCCAGTTGGACGTCGATGCAGTCGACCCCCTCGCCACCCGCGCCTGGGCCCGCGCCGTGACCTCGCTCGAGCGGGGCGACTGGAAGGTCGCAACCACCGGACAGGTGGAGATCACAAGTGACGCCGACGCCTTCTATCTGGTCATCGACCTCGAGGCTCGAAGCGGAGACGAGGTAGTCCACCGACACCACTGGGAAGAGGTAGTCCCCCGAACCTGGGTCTGACCCAGACGGCTGTTTAGCCTCGCGCCAGGAGGAGAGATGCTGCCGCCCCGCTGGGTGCGACTTCTGATCGTGACCCCGATCGTCTACATCGGGGCCCTGCTCGGCATCCTCTTCTCGCCACTGCTGCTCGTGATCGCTTTGGCCGACGACCTCTCGGTCAGCAAGCGGGAGTGGAGGCTCGGGCGGATCACCGCTCTTGCCGTCGCCTACATGTTCAGAGAGGCGGCCGGGCTGACCGCCCTGTTCTTCCTCTGGGTTGCGGCCGGCTTCGGAGCGTTCTTCTCACGCCCACGGTTCCGTGTTTGGCACTACCGGCTGCTGGGCTGGTGGACAGGAGGGATGTCGAAGTCGGTCCAGCGGTATCTCGGCATCAGCATCGAGCTCGAGACCCAGCCTCCCCGCCCCGGCTCGGTGCTGGTCTTCAGCCGCCACGGAGGTCCGGGCGACTCGATCTTCCTCGTCAACGTCCTGATCCATCAGTTCCACCGCAACCCTCGGATCGTGGCCAAGCGCGACCTACAGCTGGTCCCCTTCTTCGATGCGCTGGGACGGAGGTTGCCGAACTACTTCATCGACCCCAACCCGAATGACCGAACGGAGCCCATAGCCAGGATCCGGGCGCTGGTGAGAGGCATGGGTCCCCAGGACGCCCTCATCCTCTTCCCCGAAGGTGGGAACGTCACCCCCCAACGGCGGGTGAGAGCGATCACGAGTCTGCGAAGGAAGGGCCTCGAGGAAGAAGCCGAGCAAGCCGAGCGCATGACCCACCTGATGCCACCGCGCCCGGCCGGCGCCTTGGCCGCGATCGACGCCGCCCCGGACGCCGACGTGGTCTTCGTGGCCCACACCGGAGTCGAGCATCTCACGTCGTTGAAGACGATCTGGCGCGAGATACCGGTGGCAAAGACCATCTTCGCCCGATACTGGCGGCTGGCTCCCGAAGAGATTCCCCATGACCCATCAGCCCGGGTCGACTGGCTGTTCAAGTGGTGGGTGGAGATCGACCGTTGGATCGGCGAGGTGCGGAAGCGGGAGGGAGTGAGCCCGTGGCCGCCCCCCGGCTACGAGCCCACTCACCTCGACGAGTTCGACATCCCCGGGATGTGACCGACCCTGGCTACCTTGAACGGATGGCCTATCGCCGCGCCTTCGTCCTCGGGGGAGGCGGTCACCGCGGGGCATTCGAGGTCGGCATGCTCAAGGCCTTGCTCGAGA
This sequence comes from Acidimicrobiia bacterium, assembly GCA_036555105.1. Lineage (GTDB taxonomy): Bacteria > Actinomycetota > Acidimicrobiia > Spongiisociales > ZC4RG35 > DATBMA01. The sequence goes on along the minus strand of DATBMA010000031.1, from coordinate 76,005 downwards.
GAGGCCTCCGCCCCGACCTGATCGTCGGCACCTCGATCGGAGCGTTCAACGGGGTGGTGATAGCGGAAAGGCCCACGTCTGAGGGAGTGGCCCGGCTGGAAGAGACCTGGCGCCATCTGACCCGCGAGCAGATATTCGAAGACTCACTGTGGCGGCGAGCTTCGATCGCCCTCCGCCGGCGGACCCACATCCACTCAAATGACTCCCTCCGTCGAATCATCGAGGACACCGTCAGCGCACGCACCTTCGCCGAGCTCGCGGTCACCTTCCAATGTGTGGCCGCATCGATCGAGCTGGCGAGGGAGCACTGGTTCGACCAAGGCAACCTGGTCGACGCGGTGCTTGCCTCCTCGGCAGTTCCCGGCCTGCTGCCGCCGGTGGAGCTTGGTGGGAGCCACTACATCGACGGTGGGGTGGTCAACAGCATCCCCATATCGCGCGCCTTCGAGCTAGGGGCGTCCGAGGTCTACGTGCTCCACGTCGGACACATCGACGATCCCCTGACCGCCCCTACCCAGCCGTGGGAGGTGGCCATGGTGGCGTTCGAGATTGCTCGGCGCGGCCGCTTCCTCCGCCATATGGAGCACGTGCCGGAGGGAGTGACCGTCCACGTGCTCCCCACCGGCAAGCCCGACGCCCCATACTCCGATCGCTCGAAGCTGAGGTACTCCGACTTCACCATGATTGGCGAGCGGATCGACCAGGCCTACCGGGCGACGGCCACGTATCTCGACGGCAAGGGAGCCTGATGGAGCCGCGGGGCGTGGTCGTGACCGGCGCCTACGGGACCGGCAAGTCGTCTTTGATCGAGGAGATGGCGTCGGCCTTGGAGGAGGGCGAGTATCGATTCGCCGCCATCGACCTCGACTGGCTGATGTGGTTTCAATCTGACGCCGACTTCCTGGGGGTCTACCTCCAGAACCTGGCCGCGGTCGTGTCGAACTACCTGGCGGCCGGAGTCGAGCTCTTCCTGCTGGCCGGCACGGTCCGCGATCCCTCGGAGCTAGAGATGATGCGCGCCGTCCTGCCTTTCCCTCTCGTGGCCATCCGACTGACGGCGCCGCTGTCGGTCATCCAGGAGAGGCTGTCCGCCGCCGTCACCAGTGGCCGAGCCGATGACCTCGAGGTGGCTGTCCAGCAGGTGCAGCAGCAAACCGGCGCCGGTATCGAGGACTTGACCCTTCCCAACGAGGGCACCATCCAGGAGGCGGCCGCAGCGGCAATGGCCTGGCTCGGCTGGCTCGATCAGCCCGCCGTCTGAAGACGGCGGAACGCCCTATCAGAAGGGCCTTTCTCCCCTGTGAACTCCACTCGCGGGCGGCCAGGCTGGCAGGAGACAGAGGAGGGATATGACGTTCAACACACCCGGATTTGCAGGGCATCGTCGCCCGCCATCGATTTGGGCCTGTATTTCGTTGCTGACCTTCTTGGGAGTGACCGCGGTCGGTGGGGGGCTGGCCATGCTCTTCGATGTGGGCGGGGCCAGCCCACCCGAGGCCTGGCTGCAATCGATCCCGCTCGTCGACAGCTGGGTGCTGCCAGGACTGGTGCTTGCTGTCGGCTTCGGGCTTGGCTCCCTGCTGGTTGCATTCGCGATGCTGACCCAAGAGCGTTGGCCCGCGACCGATTGGATCGAGCGGATCTCTGGACATCACTGGTCGTGGCTAGGCGCGATCGCACTCGGGTTGGGGCAGCTCGTTTGGATCGGCCTCGAGCTGGTCTACCTGCCCGAGTTTGCCTGGCTGCAGCCTCTGTACGGCGCCATCGGCCTTGCGCTGGTCACCATCCCGTGGCTGCCGTCGGCACGCAGCCATTTGACAACGGCTTCCCGTCGAACGGCTCGACAGAACAGTCGAAAGATTTCTCCCAATCCGATTTGACACACTTTCCGGCCGCGGCTTATATGCCGCTCGGCGGCTCCGAAAGGAGAAGCCACGGGTGCTTCGCAAGAGGCATCCAGACCAGAGCCCCGGGAGCTTCGGCTAACGGGGCTCTCGGTTTTTCACGATGTTTCTCCCCTGGCACCTTCGATGCCCTCCCCCTCCGCCACTTCGTGCCACCTCCCCCAACGTCGCTTCGCTCCTGGGGGAGGAGATAGGGGGTCCGGAAAGCTGGCCGAGCCAGAAGGTGCCCGGCTAGAGGATGGGGCGGGCCGAGCGGGCCGAGGGGGTGGTGACCTGCTCCAGAGCCTGCTCCACCAAATCCCTCGCCTCTTCGATCGCCTGCTGATATCCGGCCAGGTCCCCCGCCGCCAGAGCCTGCTGGGCTTGATCGAAGCGGGCCGACGCCAAACGCAACAGCGTTTCAACCTGGTCGTTCGAGGGCTCCTCCGGCCCCGCGGGCTCAGTGCCGAACACCAATGCCAGAGCCTCGTCCAGAGTCTCCCCCCACTCGATCCTCTCCCCGAACACGACGATCACGCGCTGGAACTGCGGAATCGCGTTAGTTCCCGCCTCCGCCTCGAGGTAGACGGGCTGCACGTAGAGGATCGAGTCGTCGACCGGCACCACCAGCATGTCGCCGCGGATCACCGCCGAGCCCTTGCCCCTCCATAGGCTGAACTGCTCGGCAATCTCGTCGTCGGCCTCGATCTGGTTGTTCACCTGCCCGGTCCCGAACACCGTCTCGCCGGCGGGCATGCGGAAGACGATCAATCGGCCGTAGGTTCCTAGCGAGGAGTCGGCGGCCAGGAAAGCCGACATGTTCTCCTTGCTCTGGGGATTGAAGGGTTGCATGAGCAGATAGCTGAGTTGCTCCTCTCCTGGAAGCCGCGTCAGCAGGTAGTAGGGAAGCATCTCCTCGATGAAGCTCACTTGCGAGGGATCGGTGAGATCGCGGCTGTCTCCGAAGAGCAGTTCGTTGCGGGCGGCCGTGGATGGGTCGCGGGAGATCGACCACGCATCCGTGCGGTTGAAGAACGTGGCGGGGTCGGTGACGTGATAGCTGCGATAAACCTCGGACTGGAGCTTGAAGAGGTCTTGGGGGTAGCGGAAGTGCGCCGCCAGTCCGGCCGGGATCTGGTCGGCGGAGGTGAATAAGTCCGGATACACCTCACGCCAGGCAAGGACGATCGGATCAGTGGAGTCGACGACGTAAAAGGTGATCGTGCCGTCGTAGGCATCAACGGTGGCCTTCACAGAGTTGCGAACATAAGCGAGCCCGGTGCTGAGCCCGGTCTGACGCGAGACCCGGCGGAAGGCATTGAGGTCGGCTGGAGTGGAGTACGGATACAGGTCGGTCGAGGTGTAAAGGTCGAGCACCCAGATCACGCTGCCGTCCAGCATCACGGGATACGGATCGGAGTCGAGCGCGAGAAAGGGGGCCGCCATGTGCACCATCTGCTCGACGTTTCGCTCCATGAGCACCCGGCTGTCGCTGCGGATGAGTGATGAGATCACAAGGTTGAGGTCCCGGTAGCGGAACCCGTAGGCAAGGCGCCGCCAGATGCTCGACAGCGGGACGCCGGCCTCGCCGTCGTAGTGGTTGAAGGCGGAGCCAGAGGTCCCCTCCGGGAAGTCGATCTCGTTGGCCTCGGTGTTGACGACCACAGGCAGTCCCGGCTGATAGGTCTCGCCGAAGTAGATGCGAGGCTGGGTCAGCTCCAGATCCGGATCGGTCGCCTCGGGAGGGACGTCCCGCAACAAGTAGTCGGGGCCACCGCTGGGATCGATCTTGGCAGCGGGGCTGGCCACTGCCCCGAAGCCGTGCGTGTAGGTGAGGCGCCGGTTCTGCCAGTCGGTGGGGAGGTCGGGATTGCCTTCGTCCAACTCCCTCACCGCCACCAGGACCTGTGCGAGCTGGTCGTCCAGCAGGTAGCGATCGCTGTCCACGTGATCGAGCGCGTACCAACTGCGGATCTCCTGAGGTGAGTACGCCCGCAACAACACGGAGGAGTGCCAGAGCCTGAGGTTGTCGATGGTGGGACGGTTGGCCTCGATGTCCTCGGCCGTGAGATTGGGTGAAGCCGCGAAGTCCACCACCTCCACGTTGCCGAGGCCGTAGGCCGCACGGGTATAGGCGATGTTGTGCTCGATGAACGGGGTCTCTCTGGCCAGCTGGCGGGGAACCACGGAGAACCGCTGAACCAGCGCCGGATAGAGGCTGCCGGCGGCAATGGCGACGACCAGCCAGGCCCCGACAGCCACCACCGCCAGGGTCCAGTCCCTGCGCCAGATGTTGACGATGAAGACCACCGCCGCCAGCACGGCGATCGCCAAGAGCAGCTGCAGAGCGGGCAACTTGGCGTGCACGTCCGCATAGCCCGCTCCGTAGAACTGGGGGCTGCGCGAGGTGTAGAGCAGCGAGTATGTGTCGAGCCGATACATGCCTGCCCGGATCAGGGCCAACAGGGCAAGCAGGACCGAGATGTGGGCCTTGGCCCCCTGCGCCACGACGGGGAAGGAGCCGCGGTTGAACCGGATCGAACCGCTCACCAGGTAGGCGATGCCTACTGCCAGCGCGGTTATTGCCACCAGGTTGAACGACCACGTCAGCAAGTCGCTGATGAAGGGGAGCCGGAACACGTAGAACCCGATGTCGTTTCCGAACAGAGGGTCTCCTTGACCGAAGGATCTGGCGTTGAGGAAGAGCAGGACGTCGTCACGCCAGGAGGCAACCGTGACCCCCATCAGGACCGCGATCGCAAGGATCCCGATCCGGCGAAGAGCGTGAAAGCGCGGCTCCAGCCACTCCCGGAAGTTGACGACCGCCTCACCATCGTCGCCGAGGTACACCGCATATCGGAGCGACAGCTGATCGGTGAGCGAGAGGTTGCCCCACAACACCAGCCCGGCGATCAGGATCCCCAAGACTCCAAGCACCAACGACCAGCCCCGCTGAATCCACCACACCTGGCTGAAGTCGACCGAGTCGAACCACAGATACTCGGTCCAGATCGAGCTCAACCAGGTGAGAAGGATGAAGGCCCCGACGACGATGAGGAGCCCGAAGAGAAGGCCACGGCGCCGCTCGCCTTCCGCCGCCGCCGGTGCCCTCATGAACATTGGTTGGGGATTGTACGGAGAGGGTCGGGTTAGGTCCGTACTACCAGCGCACAGCTGCATCCCTGATGCAGGGGGGGACCGGGGTCGATCGCCCCGGACTCTGCAGCCGCCCGGCACTCCGAGCATCCCCTGCCGCCTATCACCCACGTCACCTCGTAGTTTCCCGAGGCGGAGGAGACCAGCCCCCGGGTGAAGGCCGCTGCCCCGATGTCGCGCAACCGGCGCTCTGCCAGATCGTTCCGCCACGCCCGATATACCCGGCTGACGCCGGCGCTCACCGCTCGCGCCCCTCGATTGCCTTCGGTGACCACCGTATTGATCTCTGCCGCCAGCGCCTCGGCGAACGGGGGAGCCTCATCCATCTTCGGTGTGGGTGGCCGCGGCACTCTCCCGCCAGTCATCTCCTCGGCGGCGGCGTGCCCGGCCCCGAAGCCTTCTGAGGCGAGGACGACGAGATCCGCCCTGAGCAACTCGGCCAGCGCCTCGGCGTCCGCATGCCACCGGCCCTCGGACACCCGGATTTGCTCGAGGGCCTCGTTCTGTGCCTCAGTCAGCTGGCGTTTCACGTTGCGCAGCGCCCGGTTGGCGATCGGGAGCAGGAGCCGGTCCCGCATGTCGAACGGGTCGAAGGTCAGGGCCGGGGCCGCGGCGGGGGCGGGGGCCGGCTCGGCCTCCATGGCCGACGAGCCGTTGGTGGGGGCTTCGGCGGGCGCCCGCAGCCGCTGGAACAACTGGTCCAGGTCATCGGGGGCGGCCTCTGCGACGTCGGGTTCCGGTTCCGGCTCGGTGACGGCCGCCGGAGTCTCCCGGGCAGGCGGGGCCTCCTCGAGGGGCGGGGCCCCCTCTGGAGATGTGGACCGGGGTGGCTCCTCTTCCACCTCCGGTTCCGGCTCAACCACCGGCGGATGGATCGTGGTCACAGCCGGTGGTATAGGTGGAGGCTCCACAGGCTCTTCGTCACCCCGCCTCTTTCCGACCACGCGGACCGTCTCCCCCATCTGCCACTGGCCGCTGGGTGGTTCGAGGGCTTCCGTCCGGACCACCCGCACCGTCTGGGTGGAAGGCTCCGAGAAACCGAGTAGCTCGCGCTTCTCCTCGAGCTCCTTTTCCACTCTCGACATCGTCTCACGGACTGAGTCGAGCTCGGTCAACAACTCCACCCGCCGTTGCTCGAGAGCCCGTGCCCGCTCTTGCGATTGTTCGGCTTGCCTGCGGGCCTGCTCGATGATCTCGTCCTGGCGGCCTTTGGCATCGGTTGTCATCCGGTCACTCTCCATCCGGGCGACGCGGATCAGATCGTCGCCCTCCCGCCGAGCGGCGGCAGTGAGGCGGTGGGCCTCGCGTTCGGCTTCGCCGAGAATGGTGAGCGAGTCTCGTTCCGCGGCCTCGCGTTGACGTCGCGTCTCGACCTGCGTGTGTTTGAGCATCTCTTCGGACGCATTCCAAGCATCACCCCGCAGATGCTCAGAGTCAGCCCGCGCTTGGCGTCGCTCCGCCTCGGCTTCCGCCATGGCCTCGGCCCGCCAGCGGGCAGCGTCGGCCCCCGCTCTCTCGCGCAAGCCCTCCGCCGCCTGCCTCGCCTGTTCGAGGATGGAGCCGACCTCGCGGCCGACAGCGGCGAACTCGGTGCTCAGGTCACGGTCTGCGAACTCGCCGAGGCGGCCTGCCAGACGATCACGCTGGGCTTGCAGCGACTCGATGCTGCGTTCCAGCTCGGCCACCGCGTCGTCGACCTGTTTTGGGTCGTAGCCGCGCATGGTCGTGCGAAAGCGGCGGGCGGGCAGCGGGCTCTCTGAGGACATGGGGCACGGGTCAAGTTACCCGCCACGCCTGGATGCGCCAGGCACCAGTTGGAATCAGGCGGCTTGCAGCCCGTTCAGGAAGTTGAGCGCGTCTTGGAGATTGGACACGGGGACCAGCGTCAGCCCATTCACCGGGGCGGTCTCGGCGGCCTCGATGTTGTCCGCCGGGACGAAGGCATACTCGGCCCCTGCCGCCGCAGCTCCAACCATCTTCTGGCGAACCCCACCGATCGCTCCCACGTTGCCGTCGGGATCGATGGTCCCGGTGCCGGCGATGACATGGCCCTTGGTGAGCTCGCCCGGGGTGAGCATGTCGATGACTCCAAGCGCGTACATGAGGCCGGCCGATGGGCCCCCAACCTGGCCGCTGTCGATCTCGATGTCGAACGGGAGGGTTCCGAAGTGGAGGTTGGAGGTCTCGCCGATTATGCCGATCATCACGCGGTCGGGGTCTTCGGAGTGGGAGACCAGCTCTACCTGCAGATCGAGATCCTGGTCCTGCCGAGTGACCGCGAGGTCGACTACGTCGCCAGCATGTTTTCCGGCAAGCACGCTCCCGATTTCCTCTGGCATGAAGACCGTGCTGCCGTCAACCGCCGTGATCAGGTCGTCGGCGTTGAGGACGTCCGCGGCCGGAGTGCCTGGCTCGATCTCGACAACCCGCACTCCATCGCCTGAGAGGTCTATCTCATAACCGAGCTGGCGGAGCGCGACGCCGATTGCAGTCTCCTTGGAAAGATCCATCGCATCGCGGTTGCGCTGGTTTGCCTGCTCATCCGATTCCCCTGGCCGACGGACTCGCGACTCGGCGATCACATCGACGCCAGGGTCGAGTCCGGCAACGATCGCTTCGAACACGTTGATCCTCTGGCCCGAGACCGTGAGCATCAGAAGGTCACCGGAAGGGGGGAAGCTCTGCGCCCCGTCCACCGTCACCTCCTCGAGCACGTCTTTTACCGGGCCCGCCGAGTAGGTGACATACGGGATCTCGAAGTTCCACAGCGCAACGACTGCTCCGGCGGCCAGTAGGAGGCCGGTGACCACGAACAGAGGCCAGCGGGGGCGCGAGGACTTCACTCCCGGAATTTTACGGTGCGGCGCCTATCGAATTCGTAAAGACCCGTCCTCCCCGGCGACGGCAGTCAGCTTTTGGGGGAGCCTCCGCCGGGGCGGCGCCAGGGCGGGCCAGATAGCATGCCCCGCCCCGACCGCGGAGAGCCATCTGACCACCTACGCCCCCTCCGTCCTCGCCACCCGGCTGGTCCGGCGCACCTGGGTCAGCACCGCCCTGCTGATCGTAGGAGGGGCACTGCTGACGGCTGCCGCCGCCCAGGTCAGCTTCTACATCCCGCCGGTGCCGGTCCCTTTCACGATGCAGACATTCGTCGTGCTCCTCTGCGGAGGGGTGCTCGGCAGCCGGGCGGGGGCGGCCAGCCAGCTCCTGTACGTCGCCATGGGGGCAGCCGGACTGCCCTTCTTCGCCGAGGCAAGCTCGGGGTTCGATGTGCTGGTTGGTCCAACCTCCGGCTATCTGTTCGGCTTCATCGTCGCGGCGTTCGTGGTCGGGAAGCTGGCAGAGCGCGGCGACGACCGCCACTTCGTCCCGGCAGTCGGGGTCTTCTTGATCGGCAGCCTGATCATCTATGCCTGCGGCGTGGCCGGGTTGATGCTGGCGGCCGAGATGAGCTTCGGCGACGCCGTCGCCAACGGCGTGCTCCCATTCGTATTCTGGGACGTGCTGAAGGCGCTGGCCGCCGGCGCCCTCTTGCCAGGGGTCTGGAAGCTGGTCGGCGAGAAACGGTCTTGACGGTCTCGAAGTCCCGAGGTCTCACGGTAAGACCGTCGGCCGTGCGCCCGTGCGACCTTGAGACCGTGAGACCGTAAGACCGTTTTCAGGCGCCTTCCACCCACTGACCGCCGCCCGGCCAGTGCTCTTTCTTCCATAGCGGCACCCGCTTCTTGAGCTCCTCGATGATGTGACGGCCGGCCGCGAATGCCTCCTCGCGATGGGCAGAGGAAACCACCACCGCCACCGAAGGCTCCCCCACCTTCACCTCGCCAACCCGGTGCTCGGCCAGGGCGGCGATCAGCTCCCACTTGCCGGCCGCCTCCTGCAGGACTTCGTCCAACTTGGTGACGACGTGCTCCGGGTAGGCCTCGTACTCGAGGTGGGTAATGCCTTCCTTGCCCGGCGAGTGGTCTCGAGCCGTGCCGAGGAAGACGACGATCGCCCCTGCCTGGGGGCTTCCCGCCTCGGCGATCAGGCCGGCTACGTCGAGTGGCCCGTCCCTGAGGGCGGACCGGAGTATCGGAGCGGCCGCCATATGATTCGGGCCAACCTATCAGTCGACAACCGCACCTCCGACCAATCGGGGGGCGGCCAGGGAGCGGCATGGAAGACGACCTCTTCTCAAAGCTCTTCGAGCTCTTCAATCAGCCAGGCCCCATCAACTGGAAGCTGGCAACCGAGGCTGCCCACCACCTGGCGGGCGAGCCGTCTCCGGTAGACCCATGGGCCGCCGAGGAGCTGCGGGAGCTGGTGCGGCTGGCTGAGGTGAAGCTGGCGGAGACGGCGCCCTTCCCGGTGGCCACCGCCCCGGACGTGCTGGTGCTCGATCCACGCGGTTGGGTCGACCGCAGCCTGGAGGGATTCGCGTACCTGGGCGAGGGCCTCGCGGCGGGAATGGGGGCCGGGGCACCACCCGGGCTCGGGGCATCACTGGCGGGGATGCAGGTGGGGGCCTTGGTCGGCGCCATGTCCCGCCAGGTCGTGGCCAGTTTCGAGGCGGGCCTGCCGGTGGAGGGCGATGGCCCGGTGCTGGTGGTCGGGACGGCGGTGGCCGAGGCGGTGAGAGACTCGGGACAGGACCGGCGGAATGTCCACTTGTGGGTGGCAGCCAACGAAGTGGCTCATCGCGCCATCTTCCGTGTGCCTTGGACGGTCGAGCATCTGCGCGATCTCGCCGTGGCATATTCCGGGACGATCCGGCCGGATCCCGAGAAGCTGACGGCCCTGCTCTCCAGCGGCGGGTTGGAGGACGTGGAGCGAGATCCAGGGCAGCTCGAGGAGCTCCTGGGCGGGGAGGAAGCGGCTCCCCATCGTCAGGCCTGGGAGTCGTTCCTTGGATTCGCCACCGGATATCGCCGGTGCATCGTCGAACGCGGGCTCGACCCTCTGCTCCCTGGCATCGACACGTTCGATCGCTCGATGGCGGATGAGGACGGCCGCGGCTTCGGACTCGGTCCGGTGCCGGGCGAAGCAGCGGCAGCCGGTGTCGCATTCTGCCGCACGGTCGAGGAGCGATTCGGACGGGATGCTCTCGATGGCATCTGGATCGGGCCAGAGCGGCTTCCCACCCCGGCAGAGCTGACAGACGTGGTCGGGTGGGCAGCGCGAGTCCTGCTCGATGAGTTCGGCACGAACTGACGAGCCCGCCTCCCGTTACCCTGCGTCAGCCGACCAAGGAGCACCGTGGCAGTCGAGATAGGCGACCAGGCGCCCGACTTCACCCTCAGGGACCAGAAGGGGGATGAGGTGGGGCTGTCCGAACTCAAAGGCGAGAAGTCGCTTGTGGTGTTCATGCCGTTCGCTTTCAGCCCTACATGCCTCGGCGAGCTGTGCGCCATCCGTGACAACCTCCAAGGCCTAGAGAACCTGGGCGCGAGAGTCGTCGTGGTCACCTGCGACTCGGTGTTCACCAATCGCGCCTGGACCGAGGAGAACGGGTTCAATCTCCCGATCCTGTCCGACTTCTGGCCACACGGGCAGGTTTCGACTGCCTACGGGGCCTTCAACGAACGGACCGGAGGGGCGTTCCGCTCTACATACGTGCTCGATGGAGAAGGCACTGTGCGAGCCATCGTGAAGACGGAATCGACCGGGATTCCCAGGGAGTTCGAGCGCTACGGGGAGGCTCTCGCCTCGATCTAGGGGCCCAGGTCCTTGGGTTCCTCCACCTCTTCAGCTGGAGGCTCTGTCACCAACTCTTCAACAGGGCTTTCCTTGGCACCCTCGTCGAGGCCCTTGCGGAATTCTTTTGCCGAGCTCCCGAGCGAGCGCGCCAGGTCGGGCAGCTTGCGTGCCCCGAACAGCAACAGGACTACCAAGAGGATGATCAGCCACTCCATGCCTTTGGGCATTGGGTTGCCCTCCTTCCGAGTCCATCCTACCCCTAGTGGGGCCAATTGATCCGAGACGCTAGGACAGGGCGAGGGCGTCGATCACTTTCTGCATGCGCTCCCGGGGGATGAATCGGATCCGAGGGTCGCGGCGCTCCCACTCGTAGATCTCGAATGGGGCGTATTTGTCACTCACGAAGATTCCTTTGGCGGCTTTGGAGCTCTCGAACTCGGCCACGAACCTGCGAATCGCAGCCGGGTCCATCTCCGTGTAGTCGCCGGCGGCGTAGGGGTCCTCGAGAATGAAGGTCCTCTCACCTGCTCGATCTGCATAGAAGGCCCCCGGCCCGGAGGGAGTGATCGAGTAGCCGAACATCCTGAGGATCCCTGTCAGCAGGTCGGCAGGACCGGCGGTGGTGGGATCGATCCCTTGCGCCCTCAAGCCCGTGTCGATCGCAGTCGGAATCTGCAGCTCGGTGCCGACCGGGCCGAGGTGGTCTTCTCGGACCCGTGTAGCGGTTTCCGGGATGGTGGCGGTGGCCGTCCAGCTGTCTGAGAGGGGATCGGGAGCGATCGCCGAAAGGTTGAGGATGGAGGCGGCCTCGCTGAGGGGCGGGAGCTGCCCTGGGTGCTCGAGCTTGGTGCGGGCTACCTCCCTTGACTCCCCCCGCCCGGCCAGCACCACTACCTGGCTGACCCCGGAGATCGGAAGCGCATGGCTCTTCTCCCTGACCACCTCGATGGCCTCATCCAGCAAGACCTCCGAAAGTATCGGGTCGATCGCCTCACCCAAAGGGACGTCGAATTGGACGGTGGCGGCGTCGCCCTCGACATGGAACGCCGTGACCGGCGGATGCGGGCGCACGACGTCGAAGGTGGGAAGGGGGGCAGGCGGCGGCGCTCCTCGCTTGGGCTTCTCGATTCCCAGCTCGTCCATCAGCTTCTTGCGCCTGCGCGACAAGACGACGGAGACGATGACCAGTGCTGCTATCGCTATGAATATGGCTGCGCCGACTCCCATGAGACGGGAAGTCTATTGGCTGGAACCCAACCGGCCAGGGAGCTTGCGCGGCTGGGTACTGTGCGGGCATGTGCCGTTCCATCAAGGTCCTGCGTGATGCCGAGGGGGCTGCCTCGCCAGAAGAGGTCCAAGAGGCCGCCCTGCAGTTCGTTCGGAAGATCTCCGGCTACCGCAAACCCTCACGCCGTAACACAGAGGCGTTCGATCGAGCCGTCGAGGAGATAACCGCTGCCTCCAACCGGCTTCTCGGCGCCATCACGCTCTCGGCCTGAAGGGCCGCAGTGCGAGTCGGCTACCAGGGCGAGGAGCTCTCCTACTCCCACCAGGCAGCCGAGTCGTTGTTCGCCGGCGCCGACCTGATCGGCCTCGAGAGCTTCCCGATGTCCTTCAAGGCGCTGGCGGCCGGTGAGATCGAGCGGCTGGTCGTACCGATCGAGAACTCCTCGACGGGGAGTGTGCTGGCGGTGCTCGACCGGCTGTTGCCGGGCCGCGTCCAGATAGTCGCCGAGCATCTGGTGGAGGTCCGGCACTCGCTGCTCGGCCTTCCCGGCGCCGGACTCGGCTCGATCCGCCAGGTCCTGTCCCATCCGGAGGCCCTGGCCCAGGCGGAGACGGTCATCGCCGAGCGTGGGTGGTACCCGCGCCCAACCCACGACACTGCGGGTGCGGTCAGAGAAGTTGCCGAGCTGGCCGACCCCGCTCTCGCCGCCCTCGCCCCTGAGGCGGCCGCCGGGCGCTTCGGCCTCGAGGTCCTGCAGCGCGATGTGATCGATCAGGAGCACAACACGACTCGGTTCGTGGTCGTGGCCCCCTCACCCCAGCCCGTCCCCGACGACGCCGACAAGACCTCAATTGCCTTCACAACACTCCATCGGCCAGGCGCCCTGGCGCTGGTGCTGACGGACTTGGGTCTGCGCGGCGCCAACCTCACCAGGATCGAGTCACGGCCCAGCGAGGCTGCCTGGCGCTACCGCTTCTTCGTCGACTTGTTGCATCCCCCCGGTGAGACTGGCCGGCAGGCGATATTCGACCCACTCCCTACCACCATCGCCGATCTCCACATCCTGGGCACCTACCGGGCGGCGACCCACGAGGGAAGTGCTCCGGATGGAGGGTGACGCCGCCGTAATCGGGACCGGCCTGATCGGGGCCTCGGTCGGCCTCGCTCTGAGGGCCGCCGGATGGAACGTGTTTGGTTGGGATGCGGATCCTGATGCCCTCACTGCCGCCGCCCGGCGTGGAGCGGTTGAGGAGGCCGCCTCCGAGGAGCAGGCCATCAGGTCGGCCGAACTCGTATTCCTGTGCGGGCCGCTGAAGGCGATCCTTGAACAGCTGCCAAGGGTGCCGGTGGGAAAGCTGGCTACCGACGTGGCGGGGGTAAAGGCCCCGGTGGTGAAGTCAGCAGGCTCGACCCGGTTCGTTGGCGGCCACCCGATGGCAGGCAGGGAGACCTCGGGCCCAGACCGCTCGACCCCGACGATGTTCCGGGGAGCATCGTGGATCCTCACCACCGACGGCGCAGACGGCGCCGACCTGGACAAGGTCGGGGAGGTGGTTGCGAGCTTCGGGGCCATCCCGTTGCTGATGAGCGCCGCCGACCACGATGAGGCGGTGGCCGCGGTCAGCCACCTCCCCCAGGTGGTGGCCTCAGCCATGGTCGGACAGGTAGATGGCGCCGTTGCCAGACAGCTGGCGGCCGGGGGTTTCCGGGACATCACCCGGGTCGCCGCCTCCGACACGTCATGGTGGCCCGAGATCCTGACCGGCAACTCCGCCTCCGTGGCCCGCCATCTGCGCGCCCTGGCCGCCGATCTCGATCAATGGGCGGGCCTCATCGAGTCAGGCGACCAGGCGGCCATCCGAGCCGACCTGGAGGCTGCCTCAGCCGCACGACGCAGTCTGGCGGCGCCGGTGGCAGCCCTCAGGGTCATGCTGGATGACCGGCCTGGGGAGGTTGCCAGAGTCGGCATGGCTCTGGCTGCCAGCCGGGTCGACCTCCGCGACCTCGAGCTCCGCCACTCGACAGAAGGCGGAGCCGGCGTGCTGACACTGTCGGTCCGCCCCGAGGAGGAGTCGGCACTGCGGGCGGCGCTGGCGGCCGAAGGCCTGGCAGTGATCTGAGGTCGCACGGGCGCACGGTCTCACGGTCTCACCGTCTCACGGTCGCACGGTCTCACCTTCTCAAGACTCCCAGCGCGGCAGCAGCAGCCGCCACGTCCTGGCTGGCGATGCCGACGGACTTGAACAGGGTCGGTCTTCCACCCGAGACCGACAGCCGTCCGGACAAGAGGTCGGAGATAGTGCCATCAGCCACGCGTCCCGCCTGCAGAAGGTCGCCGGCTTCGGCGGCGGCTGCCTCGAGGTCGTCGACCACCACAAGTGAGCGGCGGACGGTGTCAGAGGGGACCTCGACCATGGCGGGTGTAAAAGCTCCCATGGCGTTGATGTGCACATTCGCCACGAGGTCGGAGTCCCCGAACAGCGGAGAGGCAGAAGGCGTCACCGTGCTGATGACGTCTGCCTGGCTCACCGCTGTGCGCGGATCGGCTACGGCCTCGCCACCCAGTTCTTTGGCCTTCTCCCGTGCCCGGTCGGGGTTCCGACTCCATATCAAGAGGCGCTCGATCGTACGCACGGCTCTGATCGCGGCCACCTGATCCGCCGCCATTGCCCCGGCCCCCAGGAGGGCGAGGACCCTTGCCTCCGGGGGTGACATGAGCCGAGTCGCCAGGCCCGCCGCGGCCCCGGTCCGGATGGCGGTCAGCGTGGGCCCGTCGACTATTCCAACCGGCGAGCCGTCTGGTGCGAACAGCACCACAATGCCGGCTGGATTGCCGGGGACGGTGGAGACCGATTTGAGACCCAGGTGAGGGCCGACCCTTCCCGGCATGAACAACACTCCTCCCACCGCGGAGCGAACCGGCACCTCGCGATCGTCAGAGAAGGCAAGCTCCATTGCCTCGATGGCTAGCTCCATCGGCAGGGCCAGGCGGGTTTCGCCGGCATCGAGGATGGGCAGTCGAGCGATCCTGCCAGCCTAAGTCGCAGGCGTATTCGGCCTCACTCCCCTACCAGGAGATCTTTCTCCGCATCTCGCATCTCGTGCTGCAGGCGACGCGACTCTGCCAGGACCAGCGTGAAGAGGGCTCGCACGTGCCCGATGTCGACCCCCCAGTGCACAGCCTCGTCCTCGAGGTCGGAGAGCAGCTTTCGCTCGCGCTCGGGGATTTGAATCGGCATCCCCTGCAGCATCTTTGCCACCCCGATTTCAAGTGCCAGGTCCTGGCGTCGAGAGAGGAGCCGAACGATGTGGCGGTCGATCAAGTCGATCCGGTCCCGCAGCCGCTCGATCCCGAGGGCCGTCATGAGATCGGCGAAGCTGGTGCGGTCTAGCTCCAGAGGCACGGAGGTCGACGAGCCATCGGCGATCTGCAGGATGAGCCCATCTGCGCCGACGCCTTGTGCAGCAAGCGCCAGAGGCTGCAGACGGGCGGCAGCGCCGCTCGCATGACTTGGGTCCACCAGCACCGGCAAGTGGGTCATCTCCCGCAGCTTGGGCAACGCCCCAAGGTCGAGCGTCGCCGACTCCGCTCCGGCGAACGTGCGAATGCCGCGCTCGACCAGGATGACGTCGGAGTTGCCCTCCGCCAACAGGTACTCGGCCGCCCACAGGAGCTCGTCGAGCGTGGCGGATTGGCCACGGCGCAGCATCACCGGCTTCTCGATCCGTCCCAGGGTCTTGAGCAGCTCGAAGTCCTGCATGCGTTGCGAGCCGACCTCGATCAGATCGACCATTGCTGCCGCCCTATGGGCCTGCCGGGTGTCGTGAACCTGGGTGGCGGTTGGCAGCCCTACTTCCCTTCCTGCCGCCTCCAGTTGCTCGATGGCGTCGCCATTCGGCGGGACCGACCCCGGCGGCATGTGCGGAGCCAGGAACGTGCGACTGCGGAGGACGGCGGCGCCGTGGTCAACCGCCATGGCAGCCAGCTCTCTGATCTGGCGCTCCGATCGGACCGTGTGGGGACCGGCCAACACGGGGAAGGGGTCCTGACCGATTCGCACCCGTCCAACGGTCACGACCGAAGTCGGACCGGAATCGATCCTGGCGGCTCTTCGTTCCACGGCTATCTCCTGCTGTCTCATGGGGCGCCGGAAATGAAGAAACCCGGAGCCCTCGGGCTCCGGGTGGGCGACTCTCGCTTTCAGACGATCACACCGACCCGGGCCCGGCCCAGGTAAAGGCGTAATAGAAGAAGCGAACGCTGTTCACGCGTTGAGACCTTAGCGGTCCGACGAGGCCTCAGGTGGTCAACGCGACGCACGGTCTCACGGTCGCACCGTCTCACCGTGCGATGGTCTCAGGCCAGCACGTGCTTGACGGACAGGTCGAGAGGCTGACGGTCGACCGAGAAGAAAGCCATGGGGACATCGGTGTCGTACTCGAGTGCCCGGCCGGTTGCGGCCTGGGCGATCATCGACCCGATGGCGGGAGCCAGCTTGAAGCCATGCCCGGAGAACCCGTTCGCCACCCACCATCCATCCAGGCCGGTGGGGCCGAGGACGGGATGCACGTCTTCCCGGTTGATCGTGTAGAGGCCGGCCAGGCCCCCAATCTCTCCTCGCGCGACCAGGGCAGGTACGCGGTGGTGGAAAGCAGCCATCTTCAGCTCCCGAAATGGCGGATCCGGGACTCGCTTGAAGTGATCCGGGTCGCTCACGATCTCCTCTTCGTCTTCGGGGAGGACCGAGCCGACCAGCACCTGACCGGTCCCGAGCTCAGGGCGGAAGTAGATACCAGTAGAACTGTCCGCCCCCACAGGCAACCGGCCGAGCTCGGAAGGCCAATCCCGATAGAGGGTCTGCACCCGGGTCGGGGTGAGGGTCCAACGAAGCTCCACTTCTGCCAGCTCGTTGAGGCGATTGCACCAAGGGCCGGCTGCGTTTATCACCAGCCCCGCGTCGAGCGTTTCGCCGCTCTCGAGGGCAACGCCGATCACCCTGCCACCGGACCTGCGCACGGCCGACACCTTCGAGCGAAACCTGACCTCGCCTCCTGCCAGTTCGGTCGCCTCGATAAGGTCCTGGTTGGCGCCGGTCGGCTCCGCGTAGCCACCCTCAGCCTCGAACAGGAATGCTTCACCTTGGCGGCAGTCGTGGTCGACTTCCCCATCGAGGTCGAACGGCTCGACGCAGGTCGAAAGAGCCGGAAAGCGGACACTTACATCTTGAGGGCCGACGACCTCCGCCTTCACCCCTTCACGGGTGAGGCGGTCGGCGTCCTTTCCCACTGCGCCGGCATCGCGATCGAACATCCACAACACCCCGATGCGCCGCAGGCCCGAGCGTGGGTTGTCGAGGCCGGTGAACGCCGCCCAGTTGCCAAATGCCTCCTGGCCGTGGAAAGCGGTACGCACCACCTCCGGATGCGTGTAACGACAACGGCAGATGGAAGAGGAGGCGCCGGTCGAACCTTCGGCCGGGCCCTCGCCCTTGTCGAGGGCCACAACCCGTCCCGCTCCATGCCTCGCCAGCTGATATGCGATCGATGCCCCGATGATCCCCGCCCCCACAACCACCACATCGGCGGTTTCGGTCAAGGAACCCGCACTTCGTAGTCACCTGACTGCTCGTTCCAGGCCAACTCGATCAGGCCCTGGTTCTGGGCAGCCCGGCAGAACTGAAGGAACCCTCCGAACCCGAATTTCTTCTCCGAGAAGTCGGGATTGCGCTTGCGGACCTGGTTCTTGAGCCCAGAGAGCATCGGGACCCCGTTGCGCTTCTGCATGTCGGCCACCACCGAGGCCAGGAGGGTGAATGCCTCCTGCTCGCCCCCGCCGCTGGCCGGGAACTGGACGACCGGGTCACCGCGGGCCGGTCCATCTGTCAGCTCGACAACACCTTTCTCCTCGAGATGCCGCAGCAGCTCGCCAAACGCACGGAATCCATAGTCCGCCTCGGAGAAGGTCGAGTCCTTGCGAAGCAACGCCCGCTTGAGAGTCGACGCCAGGACCGCCTCCCCACTCGACCGTTGGAGGCCCCCCAGGGTGGTCGTGATCAGCCCCTCGATCCCCTCCACCCCCGACTCGGTGGCAGGGGTGGTGGCCGCCTCTTTGGGCTTGGTCTTGCCGTTGGCAGCCTCCCTCGTCTCGACTCCCTCCAGGTTCTCGTAGAAGAGGAACTCGTCACAGGCGGGCGGCAGCAGCGCCGAGGTCGAAGCCTTCACGCCCACCCCGATCACCTTCTTGTTCAGCTCGCGTAGCTTGTGGACCAGCGGTGTGAAGTCGGAGTCGCCGGTACATATGACGAAAGTGGTCACATACTCCCGCTCGAAGGCGAGCTCGGTGGCATCGACTGCCAGCTTGATGTCCGCCGCGTTCTTACGGACCACTCCCAGCCGCTGGGGGATCTCGATCAGCTCCACATGATTGCGGGTGAGCATCCGCCGGTCCTCGTCGAACATCGACCAGTCTGCGTACGCCCGGCGCGACACCACGCGACCCCGCTCGGCCAGGGCATCGGCGATCGGCCGGAAGTCGAACTGCATGCCGCCCAAGGCATCTCTCGCCCCGATGGCCAGGTTCTCATAGTCGAGGAAGAGGGCGATGCGGTCTTCGTCTGAGGTCATCCCGGAAGGGTATCCGGTCGCCGGTCCGGGTCCTCATCAGCCGCCGAGAGAATCCGAGGTGAGGCGGCCGTGGTCTTGTTGGTGGTGACCACGATCGAGCCGTTGGGCACGTAATACACCCGGCCCCGGCGGTCTTGTAGCACCGTGACCCGGGGCTGGATGTCGATCACCTCGCCCTCCACCCCGGTGATGCTCACCTGGTCGCCGATGCTGAACTGGTTCTCGGCCAGTATGTAGAACCCAGCGATCATGTCCCGCACCAGCCCCTGAGCGCCCAGGCCGACTGCCACCCCGACGCTTCCTGCCACCGCCACCAGAGCAGCTGAGCTGACCCCCCAGATGCTCATGATCGTGACCATGACCGCCAGCAGGATGACGATGAAGACCAATCGCCGGCCTACCGACCACAGCGACCTGGCCCGATATTCGGCCCCGGGGGCACCGCCACGCTGGGCGACGCGAACAATGGCTCGTTCCGCCCAAGCGGACAACAGCCGATAGCCGATGTATGCGAGCGCAACCACTCCGAGCGACGCCAACAGGGATCCGAGAACGGGGTTCATGCCGCTGATCCCTGGCTAAGTGGAACCGTGGCCAGGCACATCGGCTCAGGGCCCTTCGGGCGAGGGTGCGGGCATCGGACCGTCTTCGCCCTCGCCCGAAGCCGTGCTCCCGTCCTCCGCGAGGTCGTCTTCGCGGTCGCGGTCCCAAAACCGCCACCAATCGGCGCCTTCACGATCGTCGGCAGCAACGCTATGGACAGGCGCCACCAGCTCAGGGATCAACTCGTATCGGTTCACATAGGTCGAGATGATCGACTGGATGATGGCGGTAATCGGCAGAGCCAGAAAGATTCCGATCGGCCCGAACAATGCACTCCCCGCGATGACCGCCGCGATGCTCACCGCGGGATGGATCTCCATCGTCTTGGATGTGACTCTGGGCAGCAGGAAGAGATTCTCGATCCCCTGATAGATGACGAGAAAGACAATCACCCATAGGGCTTTCATCGGGTCGATGAAGAGCGCCACAAGGGCCGGAACGATCATGGCGATGTAGGTGCCGATGACCGGGATCAGCTCGGCAACGATTGCCACGAACACGGCCAGCGCAAATGCGTGAGGCAGACCCAGGATCAGGAACAAGATGAGGGAGTAGGTGCCGATCAGCAGGCCGAGGATGAAGCGGCTGTAGAAGTAGCTGCCGGTCTTCTCGACCGACACCTCCCATATGAAATTGGCCTCTTTCTGCCGCTGAGGGGTCATGAATGAGAAGGCACCCCGCCGGATCTCGGGTTGCTGTGCCACCCCGTAATAAGCGAACAACAGGATGGTGATTGCCTGCCCGATACCGCCGAGAAACCCCGAGCCCCAGGAGAAGACCGCCCCCAGGAGATTGCCGGCCACGTTTCCGAGGCCGGTGTAGTCGATTGTGCTCGGGTCGAAAGATCCGAGGTCGACGTATTGGCCGAGCCAGGCTGTGAAGTCCTCAACGTACTGCGGCAGAGCCGCGACGAAGTTCACAATGCTGCTCACGAAGGCGGGTACCACGAGCAACACCAACGCGATCATCAACAGCAGCAGGCCTATGACCACGATCAGGGCGGCCACCCATCTCTTCACGCCCCGCTTGTTCAGCTTCTGGACCACCGGTTCGGCCGCCACTGCCAGAAAGACGGCGATGAACAGCATCCCGAACAGGCTCCGGAGGGTGTAGAAGAACCACCCGAGGAAGGTGAGGCCGACAAGAGTGAGAGCGATGATGAACACAGCCCTCGGCAACCAGGCGGGCGGGCGGGTCGACTCGTGGTCGGTCATCTCGTGCCCAGGTTAGATTCGAGCGGCCGAACCAGCCTGGACAAGCAATGCCAGGCGGTCAGGCAGTCCCTGGCGAGGACTCGTATCAGGCTCAGTCCCTGAGCAAGCTCAGGGGATAGAGGATGAGTGTGGCGCCCTCGGGAGGACTCGAACCTCCGACACCAGGTTTTAGGAAACCTGTGCCATGCGATGAGGCGCCAGCCGAAGAGCCATCAGGCTCAGTCCCTGAGCAAGCTCAGGGGATAGAGGATGCGTGTGGCGCCCTCGGGAGGACTCGAACCTCCGACACCAGGTTTAGGAAACCTGTGCTCTATCCCCTGAGCTACGAGGGCCTGCGGGGAAATCGTGCCACCTGCAATCATGCTCCGCCAGAGCCCGACCCGGAGGATTCCGCTCAGCGGCTGGCGTCGTCGTAATCTGAGCGGTCGCGCCTATTCGTCAGTAGGGATTCTTGGTTCGCTGGGCCGACTTCAAACGCAGGGTCATCGGTCGTCCGCTCGCCTCGGACGAGATGGAACATGAGCTCCTTCCCAAGAGACTGGCACTGCCGGTCTTCGCTTCCGACCCCCTTTCATCGGTGGCATATGCCACCGAGGAGTCCATGCTCGTTCTGGCCCTGGCCGGGGCGGCGGCCTTCTCGTACCTGACCCCGATCTCTATCGCCATCGCCCTCCTGCTGCTGATCGTGGTCATCAGCTATCGCCAAACCATCCGGGCGTATCCGCAGGGTGGCGGCGCGTTCAACGTCGCCCTCGAGAATCTGGGGTTGACCCCGGCGATGGTGGCCGCAGCCGCCCTTCTCGCCGACTACACCCTGACGGTTTCCGTTTCGGTGGCGGCGGGGATGGCTGCCGTCACATCTGCGTTCCCGAGCCTGTTGCCCTATCGAGTGCTCATGTCAGTGGTGGTCATCGGCCTCATCACCGTGGCCAACTTGCGGGGGGCACGAGAGTCCTCGACCTTCTTCGCCTTACCCACATACGCATTTGTGGTGACGGTCTTTGCGATGCTCGCAACAGGCTTTGCACGTTGCGCGCTGGATGCCTGCCCCCAGGCGATTTCCGCCGGCGCAGAACTGCCGGCGGAAGTTGCGACGGTGAGCATCTTTCTGATCCTGAGAGCCTTTGCCTCCGGTTCGACGGCCCTGACAGGAGTTGAAGCAATCTCTAACGGTGTCCAGGCTTTCCGCGCTCCCAAGGCTAGGAACGCCGCTCACACTTTGGCAGTGATGGGTGCGATCTCAATAGCCATGTTCCTGGGGATCAGCACTCTGGCCCGGCTGTTCGACGTCCGCATCTCCGAGGAGACGGTCGACACCTACGGCACGGTGATCTCCCAGATCGGCAGGGCCGCCTTCAACGAGGGCTTCGGCTTCTGGTTGCTGCAGGTCTTCACGGCATTGATCTTGGTGCTGGCCGCCAATACCGCCTATCAGGACTTCCCACGCCTGTCCGCCATCCTCGCCCGCAACAAGCTGATGCCTCGCCAATTCAGAAACCTGGGCGACCGGCTTGTCTTCTCCAACGGTGTGCTCGTGCTGGCTGGAGCGGCGGTTCTTCTGATCGTCATATTCGACGCAGAAGTGAGCAGGCTGATCCAGCTCTACGTGGTGGGAGTTTTCATCTCCTTCACCATCTCTCAGACTGGCATGGTTCGCCGCTGGTGGCGGACCAAGGAACCGGGTTGGAGGAGGTCTTGGCCGGTCAACGCAGTTGGTGCGGTCGTCACTGGGATCGTGCTGGTGGTCATCGCCACGGTGAAGTTCTCCCACGGTGCCTGGATCGTCCTTGTAGCCATCCCGGTCTTGGTTCTGATCATGGCTGCGACCCGCCGCCACTACCTCGATGTGGCAGATCGCCTGCGGCTCGTGGGAGAAGGCCCCATCCCAACCCGGAACCGGGTGGTCGTGCTGGTTGCCCACACCGGCCGTGCTACCGAGAGGGCAATCGAATACGCCGAGCTGATCCAACCAGATGCCATAACCATCGTTCACGCGCCGGAGACCAGGAACGAGGATCTCATCGATACCTGGCCGCGGCTGTATCCGCAGCATCCGTTGGAAGTGGTTGAGTCGGAAGGGCGGACCTTCCAGTCGCTTCGTCGCTTCGTCAGCAGGGAAGCGGAGGCTTACCCGGACTCGTTCATCACCGTGGTCATTCCGGAACTGATCAGGCATCAGAGACTGGGCAGCTTGGTGACCCATCCCCATGGATTGGTCCTCAAACTCCTCCTCTTGTTCATCCCGAGGGTGGCGGTCACGGACCTCACTTATCAGCGCCCGCGCGCCGGGTCGACGAACATTGCCAAGAGAGATCCAGACCACATCGCCACACAGGAAGTCGTGGTGCTGGTCAGCGATGTGGCTGTGCACACCCGGCGAGCCCTGGCATATGCCGCCCGCCTTGGTGGGCAGATGCGGGCCGCCCATCTCGACATCGACGCCGACCAGAGGAACAAGATCTTGGCCAACTGGCACGAGACGTTCGGGCCGCTGGAAATCCTCGAGAGCCCCTTCCGGGGCATCACCAAGCCTTTGCTTCGGTATGTGCGCAGGCTTCGCCGGGACACCGACCCCGGCACCCTCATCAACGTGGTGATCCCGGAGTTCGTGGTGCCTGGCTTCGGCAGCCAGATCCTGCACAACCAGACCGCCTTCTACATCAAGGCCACCCTCATCTTCGAGCCGGGGGTGGCGGTGACCAGCGTGCCGTGGCACCTGGCCTCGGCCGAGGCCGACGCCCTGGCAGCGACTTTCGAGGAATCTGCCCAGGGCGACTGAGCGCCCCGATCAACCATTCTCCGGTTTCGATAGGCTTACAGGGCCATGGGCGAGACGTTCTTCCAGCCCCTCTCCCACCTCGACGCGTCCGTCCTCGCCCTGGAGTCGCCGACCACGCACATGCACGTGGCGGCGGTGGCGATCTTCGAGGCCAATGCCCTTTCCGATGGCAAGGGCGGGATCGACCTGGACAGGATCCGGGCCCACATCGAGGGAAAGCTCCAGTACATCCCCCGGTACCGCCAGCGGCTGGCGTACGTTCCGGTGACCAGGGCGCCCGTCTGGATCGACGACCAGCAATTCGACCTCGACTTCCACCTTCGCTACGTCCGCCTCCCTCACCCCGGCAGCGACGACCAGCTTCGGCGGATGGCGGGCAGAATCGTGTCGCAGAAGCTCGATCGCTCCCGGCCGATGTGGGAGCTGTGGCTTGTCGAAGGGCTCGCCCGCGATCGATTCGCCGTCATCGCCAAGATCCATCACTGCATGATCGATGGGGTGGCTGGGGTAGACCTAACCACCATCCTCCTCAACGTCGTGCCCACCTCGGACATCGAACCCGCAGCCCCTTGGGAGCCGAGGCCGGCTCCCACCGGGACCGACCTTGCGGTAACCAGCGCCGCCCGCACCACCAGGAGGATCTTCGATCTCATGACATCGTGGCGGGAGATTTCGACCCGTGGCTCGGAGATCGCGGCGGCGATGGCCGGCAGGGCCCAGGCCGCGTTCGAGTCACTCGGCTCGGGATGGCTCACCAGCGCCAGTCGAACGCCGTTGAACCCCGACCTCGGGCTGAATCGCCGTTTCGACGGAGTCGAGCTCTCACTCGATCGGGTCAAGACGGTGCGGCGCAAGACAGGAGGCAGCATCAACGACCTCGTCTTGACCATCGCCACTGGGGCGATTCGCCGCTACCTGCTGGAACGGGGCTTCAAACTGAAGGGTGTCGAGTTCCGGGCGATGGTGCCGGTCTCGACTCGCTCCGCCGCTGAGCCTGGCTCGATGGGAAATCAGGTGGCGATGTGGCTTGTCAACCTGCCGGTGTCCGAGCCGGACCCGCTGACCAGGCTCGACACGATCCGCAAGGAGACGACCCGGCTGAAGGACGACAACCATGCCCTCGGGGCAGCGACCCTCGTGGATCTCTCCCGTGGAACGCCGATCCCCCTCATCTACTTCGCCAACCGGGTGGTGGGACCGAAGATGCGGCCATTCAACATCACCATCACCAATGTCCCCGGCCCTCAATTCCCGATGTACTTGCTGGAGGCGCGCATGCTCTCCAACTATCCGATGGTCCCACTCTGGTCACAGCATGGGTTGAGCCTGGCCCTGTTCTCCTATGACGGGAAGCTGCTGTGGGGAATCCTGGCCGACTACGACGCCATTCCCGACACTGGGCGGGTCACCCACGCCATCGAGGAGGCGTTCAGCGAGCTCGAGGCGGCGGTGGCACCGGACGAGCAGGGCTCCCCGGTCGGTTAGGAGGTCAATCCCCTCACGGCCTCGGCCACCGCGGCCGGGTCCTCGATCGGCAAGAGGTGGGCACGGCCTGGCACCAGCACGAACCGAGCTTGGGCGGCAGCCGCCATCGACTCGCCGTCGCTGGCCGGCATCAACGAATCGTTCTCCCCCATCACCACCAGCTTGGGAACCGCCAGCCCATTGAAGACGGAGGTGCGATCAGGGCGGTCGCGCATCCCCGCCAGGTCGCCGATGATCGCCTCATAAGGAGTGTCTTCGATCATTGTGCGGGCCTTGGCCACCACTCCGGGTGAGGCATCGGGCGCGAGCAGCTTGGACAGGAGTTGGGTGCCGAGCCACTGTCGGCCATTGGCGTTGACGCCGGCGATGGTGTTGTTGCGGCCCTCTTTCCCCGCTTCGGTGTCGGGCCCGGACTTGCTGGCGACCATCGTCAGACTGGCGACCATGCCCGGATAACGTTCCGCCAGCGCCAGGGCGACGTAGCCACCCATTGAGTGGCCTACCACGTGAGCCGGCGCGCCTCCGACGTTCTCCAGCACCACCGAAAGGTCGTCCGCCATCAGTTCCATCGAATTGACTTCGAGGGCCGGCGCTGAAGAGCCACCCCTTCCCCGCAGGTCGGGAGTGATGAGACAGAGATCGGAGGCCAGCTGCTCTTCCACCTCCCCCCAGAGCCGATGATCGAACGGGAAGCCATGGATGAGCAGCACCTTGGGCCCGCTCCCCTTCTCGCGAAAGGCAATCGAGCCTCCGCTGACCTCAACCTGCTTCATACGCCTCCTTGTCCGACGGGCGGCCGCGGGGCCGGGAGCCCCACCCTATCTGGTGAGATTCCCGGCCCGGCCACTCGGTGTTTCAGGCGGATTCCCGGCGGAACACCCGGGTCCCGAAAAGCACGCCCAACACCACCAGGGCCACCGTGATGGCGAGCCCGAGCATGGCGTCAGGCGAGCCGACCTCGCCCCGGAACACCGCCCGGACTCCATCCACCACGTGGGTGAGGGGGTTCACGTCCGCCACGGTCTGCAGCCAGCCGGGGGCCAGGCTCATCGGGAGGAGGATCCCGGAGAGAAGCAACATGGGCAGCAGCACTCCGTTCACCACCGGCGCGAACGAGTCCTCACTCTTGAGTTTGAGCGCCACCCCGTAGGAGAGGGCGCTGAAGGCGGCGCCAAGCATCGCGACGATGGCCAGCCCGACGAGGAAGCTCTCGAAGGGGACCCGCAGACCGAAGAGGGTGGCGGCGCCGACCAGGATCGTCGCCTGCACGATCAGCACCAGGACGTCTCTCAACATCCGCCCCACGAGGAGTGACGCACGGCTGGCGGGAGTGACCCGCATTCGCTCGATCACTCCGGCCCGCCACTCGGCGATCAGACCGAAGCCGACGAACACCGCCCCGAATATGCCGAGCTGCACCAAGAGGCCGGGAACGAAGACCTGCCACGAATCCCCCGGAGGGAACCCCGGGGCAGAGGCCACTGCCTTGAGGAGCGGACCGAAGAGGGTGAGATAGAGGATCGGTTGGATGAGCCCGAATATCACCCACACCGGGTTGCGAAGGGAGAGCTTCATCGACCGTCCGAAGACCAGCCACGTGTCTTGCAAAGCATTCATCGTCAGATCCTTTCAGGCCGCGCGGCCGGTGGTCAGCAGCTCCGGCTCGTCTCGCAAGGAGCGTCCGGTCATGGTCAGGAAGACGTCGTCCAGGGTGGGGCGATGGACCTCGACTCCGATCGCGTCGACATCCTGTTCGACCATCGACCGCAGGAGCACCGGGAGAGCTCTGGCGCCATCGGGCACCTGGAACCGCACCTCATGACCGTCGATGACCGGAAGGGTCGCCCCCTCCAAGCGCGCGGCCATTCCTGCCACCAGGGTCGAGTCGTCTTGGGTCGCGAAGCTGAGGATCACCGAGTCGCCTGCGACCTGTCGTTTGAGCTCATCAGGAGTCCCCCGAGCCACGATCTGGCCGTCGTCGATGACCAGGATCCGGTCGCAAAGCACATCTGCCTCGTCCATGTAATGGGTGGTGATGAACACGGTCGTGCCGTGGTCGCTCCGCAGGCGCTCGATGTGCTCCCACAGGTTGGCCCGGGACTGAGGATCGAGCCCGGTGGACGGCTCATCCAAGAAGACCAGGCCGGGACGATGCACCAGCCCCATGGCGACATCGAGCCGCCGACGCTGCCCCCCGGAGAGGGTCTTGCACTTCCGGTCCCAGAGGCCGTCAAGATCCAATTGCTCGAAGAGCCGCTCTCCGTTCTCGAGCGCATCCTTCTTGGGGATCCCGTACATGCGGGCGTGATCGACGATCTCCTCACCGGCCCGAGCCTCCGGATCGGTCGATCCGCCTTGGGCGACGTAACCGATCTGCATCCTCACCCCGACCGGGTCCTTCAGGAGGTCGTGCCCTGCCACCGTTGCCTCGCCCCCCGTTGGCTGTAGCAGTGTGGTGAGCATCCGCAGAGTGGTCGTCTTGCCTGCGCCGTTGGGCCCGAGAAACCCCACGATCTCGCCTGCCTGCACCTCGAAGTCGACCCCCCTGACAGCCTCCACTGCTTCCTTCTTTGCCTTGTAGGTCCGGCGCAAGCCCCGGGCTTCGATGACTTTCGATGACATCTGGCTTCCTCTCGCTATACTTCAGGTTCTAAGAATCTTATGAATCAAGATATCAGTTTGTCAAGAGACCAGAGGCTCCAAGCGGAGGCCCGCCTGATCGAGGCGACGCGTGCGGCTCAGACGGCCAGCAACCTGCTGGATCACTCCTTCGCCGAGTTCCTTGGCATCAACCCTACCGACGGGCGTTGCCTCGACATCGTCGACCACCGCGAGCGGGTCACAGCCGGTGAGCTGGCCAAGGAAGCCGGGCTCACCACCGGGGCAGTCACCGCGGTGATCGACCGGCTCGAACTGGCCGGGCTCACCCTTCGCCGATTCGATCCATCCGACCGGCGGAAGGTGATTGTCGAGCTGACTCCTGAGGCCAAACGGCTGTCCTCGGAAGTGTTCGGTCCCATCGAGCAGATCGTCCGGCGCTACGTCGAGGGGCTCAGCGACTCCGAAGTCCTCACCATCATCCAGTTCGCAGAGGTGAGCCAGCGAGCCTCCAGCGAGCACGCGGCAGCGATGAGGCAACGAACCGTTGACAAGGCGGTACCTCTCCGATACCGCCTGGAGCAGGCCCGCATGCTCAAGAACGACGCCAAGGCCCTTTTCAAGACGGTCAAGAGCCAGGTCAAGGGGATGGCGACTTTCAGCGTCGTGTTGTCGGGCTCGGAGTGGGCTCAGGACGAGAATGGCCGCTGGGTGAAGCGCAGCGGCTGACCTCAGCCTCCGAACACCTGCACCACCATCAATCCGTACGGTCCTCTCACCACTCCCACCCCGACCCGGTCGAAAGACGGGTTGAGGATGTTCGCCCTGTGCGACGGTGATGCCATTAACCCCTCGTGCACCGCTTGGATGCTCCCGGCCAAGGCCAGGTTCTCCCCCACGACCGCCAGCGGGATGCCCGAGCCGGCCACCCGATCGGTCACCCGGCCCGTCACCGGCGAGAGATGCGACACGTACCCAAGCGAGTACATCTCCCGCGCCTGGCCAGAAGCCACCATCGCCAGCCCGTCCGACCAAGACAGCGGGTCCACCCCGACTTCCAGGCGCGTCTGGTTGATCAGCCGGTAGATCTCTCGCGCCTCCTCGGTCGCGAAAGCGAGGTCTTCGGCCTCGACCGGTTCCAGATCAACTCGCTCGTCACCCTCGAGCACCACCCTCCTGGTTCCGATCGAGGACTCGAGGGCGAGCAGCGAGTCGAGCATCGGGTCATCGACCAAAGAGCCGATCGCCTCTTGGGCGGGCCCGGCCAAGGTGGCCGCTACCACCGAGTTCTCGACTTGCTCCTCGACTGCAGGGATGGGGAGCACCCGCAACAGGGTGACGATCACCGACAGCAGCAGGGCTCCCCACAGGGCGGCCAGCGCCGAGCCTCCAAGGCGGTTGGCGAGGTTCAGGCCGGGCAGCCGAACCACTCGCCCGAGAAGGTTGGAGGCGATGGAGAGGACGACCCCGACCAATAGGAAGAGGGTGATCCCAGCGCCCACCCTCGCCCACTCGGGCGTCACCCCGAACCTCTCGGCAAAGAAGTCCCCGAGGGGAGCGGCCAAGCGGAAGGCCATGAAGACCCCTAGCGCCAGCCCCACGAGATCGAAGGCCTCCTTCACGAACCCGCGTAGCCACCCGCGGACAGCGAGGGCGGCGAGAAACAGGCCCAGAATGAAGTCGAGCACTGCGAGCCAGGCTAAGTGGTGGCTGCGACAAAACCGTCGCGCCGGCTCGGCGTCACGCGGTCGTGATCATCAAGGACGCCCGCGGCCATGACCTTCTCTGGCGAAGCGTCAAGGTACGACCAAAAGCTTGCCGCGAGCCCGTCCCTCTGCGAGATATCTCACGGCCTCCGGAGCCTCATCCAGGGCGAACCGGCGGTCGAGGAGGGGCTTGATGCGCCCGTCGTCGATGAGACCTCTGAGGGTGTCCAGGTCCTGAGGGCGGTTCGGCTGCCAGCTGAAGATGCCCATGCGCTTGCCCCCGAACAAGGAGATGAGACCCCCCATCAACGCTGCCCTGAAGAAGCCGCCGAGGGTGCGGGCGATGAGGACGAAGCGGCCGTCGGCCTCGAGCAGGCCACGCCATCCGCTCACAGACCGGGTCTGGGCGATGTCGAGGATCAGGTCGTAGCGACGCCCGGCCTTGGTCACATCCTCTCGCCTGAAGTCGACCACGTGGTCGGCGCCGGCCTCGAGCATCAACTCCAGCTTCTCTGTGCCGTCGACCGCTGTCACTTCGGCTCCATATGCCTTGGCGATCTGGATGGCGAACGGCCCGACGCATCCTCCCCCTCCGTTGATCAGAACCCGTTGCCCAGGAAGGATCGGTCCTCTACCGAGCAGAGCCTGCAGGGCCAGGACTCCGGAGTGGGGGACGGCGGCAGCCTCCTCGAAGGATGACTTCGCAGGCTTGGGAGTGAAAGCCCTTGCCCGCGCGCAGACATACTCGGCCAAGGCACTCTGACCGTGCGAAAACAAGTCGGCCCAGACCTCGTCCCCAACCTGCAGGTCGGTCACACTCGGGCCCACGGCTTCGACCCGTCCGGCGACGTCGAGCCCGAGCCCGGGTGACCTCGGGCGGAAGAAACCGCCGGCCACACGGGCCAGTCGCGGCTTGCCATAGAGATAGTCGAGGTCCGCTGTGTTCAAGGAGGCTGCCACCACCTTCACCAACGCTTCGGCCTCCCCCACCGCCGGCCTCGGAATCTCGGCGACGGCCAACACATCCGGCGACCCGTATCGGCTTCGGATCAATGCCTTCACACTCAGATGATGCCACCCACCGCGACTAGAACTCCCTTCCATATGACCAGGTGCGTTGCCCTTCTGCGCGGAATCGGGCCGAGCCCCAACATGCGCAATGAGCACCTGCGCCGGGCCGCTGAAGGCGTCGGACTCCAGGCGGTCGGCACCGTCATATCGAGCGGCAACGTCGTGTTCGAGACCGATGACGCGGATCTCCCAGGGCTCGAGTCGAGGCTGGAGACGGCTTGGTTCCAAACGCTGGGATTCAAC
This sequence comes from Acidimicrobiia bacterium, assembly GCA_036555105.1. Taxonomy (GTDB): domain Bacteria; phylum Actinomycetota; class Acidimicrobiia; order Spongiisociales; family ZC4RG35; genus DATBMA01. The sequence continues at coordinate 45,736 of DATBMA010000031.1, read as the reverse complement.
AGCACGACCATCATCCGTACCCAAGCCGAGCTGGAGCGAATGCTCGACGCCGAGCCGTTCGGCAAGCTCGAACACGGTCCCAGGACCTATCTCCTGGTGACATTCGGCAAAGCTCGCCTGCTACCGCGGTTCAAGGTCCCCTATCGGCCGAGAGGCCGTGGCTATCGGGTGATCGCGGCGCGGCCAAGAGAGATCTTCACCGTGACGGACAACACTCAGGTCCCGACACCCGATGTCATGTCATGGATCGAAGAGGAGTTCGGCAAGGAGGTCACCTCCCGCACCTGGCTGACGGTGGGTCGCATCCTCAAACGCATGGGGAACTGACGGTCTCAAGGTCTCAAGGTCTCAAGGTCACACCTCACACGGTCACACCGGAGTACTGAGTGCACCGCGAGGCCTCGAGACTTCGAGACTGTGCGACCTCGAGACCGTGAGACCTCAGCTCAGCTCGATGCGAATTCGTTTGTTCTCGCGGCCCTTGGACTCGGTCTTGGTCACCACTACCTGCCCGACTTCGAGAGTCGACCGCACATGGGTGCCGCCATCGGCCTGGCGGTCGAGGCCGACGATGTCGATGACCCGCAACTCCTTGACGTACTCGGGGATCAGGTCGACCTTGGTCCGTATCAGATCGGGGTCAAGCATTGCCGCCTCCCTGGCCATGAAGATCACCTCGGTCGGATAACCCTTGACCAGTTCGGAATTGAGGATCCGCTCGACCTCCCGGCCGAAATCCACTGACATCGAGTCGAGCTCGAAATCCATCCGCGCGGAGCCCGGCTCCATGTTTCCGCCGGTCACCTTGGCCCCAAAGTCCCGCCAGACAACCCCGGTGAGGGCATGGAGGGCGGTGTGGGTGCGCATCAGCCTGTAGCGGCGGTCCCAGTCGATCTCGCCCTCGACATTCATGCCGGGTTCCAGACCATGCTGGCCCGCGGTGAGGTGGAACACGTCCCCGCCTCGGCGGATGGTGTCGACCACCTCGACCTGCCCGTCCCCGTACCTGAGGACCCCCCGGTCACCCGGTTGGCCGCCGCCTCGGGCGTAGAAGACGGTGCGGTCGAGCAGGACTCCGTCGGGTTCTACGCCGATGACCCTTCCTTCCGCCGACGCTGAATAGGCGTCGCGGGCGGCGATTTCCTCGATGGGATAGGTCACTCTCGCACCGTAACCAGCTGCCACTGCCCGTGAATCCAGCCAGAGATGGCGAATTCGCGATGGCGGAGCCTTAGACCCTCTGGCTATCGTCTATCGACCCACCGACCCCGAAATCCGGGGCAGTCATGGCGGGCCCTTGGGTGAAAATCCGGAGGTAATTGATGAAATTGGATAAGAGAAAGGCCGGGCGCCGCAAGGCGTTCGTGGTGCTTGGAGCGGGCGTGCTGTTGATCAGCGCCTGCACGAGTTCCACCACGACCACTGCCGCCCCGACCACCACCGGGGCGCCGGCAACCACGGCGGCCCCCAGCACTACGGCCGCGCCCGGCACCACCGCCGCTGCCATGTCGCCGATTCAGATGGCGATCGGGGCGATGGTCGACCAGACCGGAGCCCTGTCCGGCATCGTCGATGCAGTGAGCGAACCCCTCAACATGGCAGTTGCGGAGATCAACGCCGTCTCACCGGACCTCGTGTCGGTGGAGTTCGCCGATGACGGCACCGATCAGACCGTGGCGGGCACCAACATCGAGGCATTCCTGGATGGAAGCAAGAACGCGGTCATGGGACCGCTGGCTTCAGGTGTCGCGGCATCGGTTTGGGACAAGGTCAACACCGCCCACATGGTGATGTGCTCTGGCACCAGCACCGGTTCGGCCTTCAGTGCCCCCGAGTACGACCCCAACCATGTGCGTACGGCACCGTCTGACGACATCCAGGGGCCGCTCTTGGGCAACATCGTGGTCGAGGACGGGAATGCGAACGTGGCAGTGTCCTGGCGACAGGACGTCTACGGAGAGGGATTCGGCAACGCCCTGGCCGATGCGGTCGAGGCAGCAGGAGCCACAGTTGTCTATCGAGAGGGCTACGACCCTGAAGCCGGCTCGTACACCGACGTCGCTCAAGACATCGTCGCCTCCGGGGCCGATGCCCTGGCTCTGATCTCCTTCGCCGAGGGCGGTCAGATCGTTCAGGACCTGGCGGCTGCCGGCTGGGACGGCCAGACTTACGTGGCTGACGGCTTCGTCGACAACATCAAGGCCGACACAGTGGGTGGCCGCACCGACCTGGTCGAGGGCTTCAAGGGAACCTATCCCGCAGCTGCTCCCGCCAACGGTGAGGCAACCTTCGGGGACCGCTTCGCAGCGTTTGCCCCGGATGCTCCCACCGTATTCTCGGCCCACCAGTACGACTGCTTCGTGGTCCTGACTCTCGCCGCCCAAGCGGCACAGAGCAACGACCCGGCGGTATATGTCGATCAGATCATCGGGGTGACCCGGGATGGCGAGAAGTGCTCGTTGGTCGCCGACTGTTTGGAGAAGGTGTGGGCAGGAGTCGACATCGACTACGACGGTGCCTCTGGTCCGCTCGACTTCAGCGAGCACGGCGAACCGGGTATCGGCACATATGACACGTTCACGTATGGGGCTGATTTGGCGCTCACATACGGCGAACAGATCCAGGGATCACTCCCAGAGGGATGACCTGAGGTCAATAGTGAAGAAGGCCCCGGTGGTTCACACCGGGGCTTTCTCTTTGGCAGACGTCGAAGCCTTAGCCAGCCCGACCAAGGGTCCCCAGGTAAAGGTCGATGACCTTGGGGTCGTTCAGCAGTGCCCGGCCCGGCCCCGTGTGGGCGTTTCTCCCCTGGTCCAGAACATACCCGCGGTCGGCGATCTCGAGACAGCGCCTGGCGTTCTGCTCGACCATGATGACCGAGACCCCGCTGTCGACGATCTTGCGAACCCGTTCGAACACCTGATCCTGGGCGAGAGGGGCCAGACCCGCCGAGGGCTCGTCCAGCAGCAGCACGGCCGGGTCCATCATCAACGCTCGCCCGATCGCCACCATCTGCCTCTCCCCGCCCGACAGGTAGCCGGCCTTCTGGTCACCGCGGTCGTTGAGAAGGGGGAACAGCGAGGTGACTTTGGCGAGGCGCTCATCCCACGACTTGAGATCCTGATAGAGGCCCATCTTCAGGTTGTCGGTTACCGTCAGCGAGGGGAAGACATTGGCCCGCTGTGGCACGTACCCGACGCCCATGCCCACTAGTCGGTGGGCAGGAACGTTCGAGATGTCATTTCCCCGTAGTGAGACCGTCCCCGATCTGACCGGGACCAGGCCGAAGATGGTCTTGACCAGGGTGGACTTGCCGGCTCCGTTCGGCCCGATCACGCCCACCAGCTCCCCCTGGCGAAGCTCCAGGTCCACCCCGTTGAGAATGTCAACCCCCGGGAAGTAGCCGGCCACCACGCCGGCCGCGGCCATCAACGACTGATCGCTCATGACGGCGCCCCTCCCCGATGGGCTCCGAGGTAGGCATCGATCACGAGCTGGTTGCGGGCGATCACCGACGGCTTGCCCTCAGCGATCACCCTGCCCTCGGCCATCACCACCACCCAGTCTGAGATCTCCTGGACGACGTCCATGTCGTGCTCGACGAAGACCACCGTCTTGCCCGCGTCGCGCAGGCCGGTGATGTGGGTGAGCAGAGTCTGAGTCAGGGCGGGGTTCACTCCGGCGGTGGGCTCGTCGAGCATGATCACCTCGGGGTCGACCATCAGGGCCCGAGCCATTTCCAACAGCTTGCGCTGGCCGCCCGACAGGCCTCCAGCCAGCTCATCTGCCATGTGCTGGAGCCCGAACTGCTTGAGCTTGCCCTGGGCAAGGTCGATGTTCTCTTCCTCGATCTTGCCCCAGCCTCCGACCAGGCCCCGCCACAGCTTCTCGCCCGGCTGGTTCTTGGCACCCACCAGCATGTTTTGCAGCACAGTGAGCCGCGGCAGCGCCTTGGTCAGCTGAAAGGTCCTGACCATCCCCCGCCGTGCCACCTGATAGGTCGGGATACCGATCAGCGGTCCCCCGTTCAGGTGCCAGTCGCCCGAATCGGGCTTGTCGAAGCCGGTGAGCAAGTTGAAGAACGTCGTCTTCCCTGCCCCATTCGGCCCGATGATGGACGTAACAGTCTGACGCTGGATCTCGAGATGGTCGACGTCCACAGCCCGCAGGCCGCCGAAGGAGCGGCGTAGATCGTCGACGACTACAACCGGATCGGGCTTGGCCACCCCGGGCTCAGGAGCGATGTCGAGGTCAACGCGCACTGAGCAAAGACTCCTCCCTGCTTCCGAACAGACCCTGGGGCCGGAAGATCATCAGCAGCATGAGGGCAATGCCGACGAGCACCAGCTTGACCAGGGCTGCCTCGGCCTCGGTGAGAAGGCTGTTGATGAACCCGACGTTGGCCTGCAATTCGACCATGAGATCGTCGATGGCGAAGTAGAGGAAGTTGAACAGTGCCGCCCCGACCACCGGCCCCCAGACGGTGCCGGCCCCTCCAAGGATGACCATGACGAACAGTATGAAGGTCACCCTCGGTTGGAAGGCGTCGGGATGGACGCTCTGCTGATCGATGGCCAGGACGATCCCGCTGAGGGCACCGAGAGCCCCTCCCAGCATCAGCGCTTGCAACTTGTAGAAGAAGACGTTCTTGCCCAACGCGGTGGCGGCATCTTCATCCTCCCGAAGAGCCTTCAACACCCGGCCCCAAGGGCTCGACATGAGGCGGGCTATGAGCAAGGTGGTGATGAGCACCAAGGTCCAACCCACCACCAGCACCCAGAGGCTGCGTCCGCTCACGGTCATCCGCCCGATTCCATACTGCCGATCGGGAGTGAAGGGATTCAATGCGTAAAAGGCGTCGGCAAAGCCCTGCAACCCGAACACCCCCCCGGTGAAGGGCTGGGCCCACGAAGAGCGAACGAGCAAACGAATCACCTCGGCCACGGCAATCGAGGTGATGGCAAAAAAGTCGGCCCGGAGACGGAGAGTCGGAATCCCCATCAACAGGCCCAATACGACCGCGGCGAGAATTCCAACGACGATCCCGAGCCACATCGACCCGCCCGACTCGACCGTGATGGCCAATCCATAGGCGCCCGCCAGCATGAAGGCAACGTGCCCGAAGTTGAGCAGACCGGCATATCCGAACTGGAGGTTGAGACCGCTGGCCGAGATCGCGTATGCGGCCGTGACGGGCCCGATCATGGCCAGCAGGCCGCCGAGGAAGATGCCCACCCAGTCCATCAGCCGATTCTCTCCCTGGTGCCGAGTATCCCCTGGGGGCGCACGAGCAGCATCACGATCAGGATCACGAGCCCCACAGCCGACTTCAACTCGCTCGGGACGAAGAGGGTGCTCATCTCAACCGCCACCCCGACGATGAAGCCGCCCAACATCGTCCCGTAGGCGGTGCCCAGACCGCCCAGCACGACCGCCGCAAACATCAGCAAAAGGAGGGTGAAGCCCATGTCGTAGGTAACCGACTCGTTGACTCCGAAGAACACGCCGGCCATCCCTGCCAGCCCCCCAGCCAACAGCCACGTGAAGAGGATCACGCGGTCAGCATCGATGCCCGATGACTCGGCCAGGTCGGGGTCGTCGGAGATGGCCCGCATCGCGGTTCCGGCCCGGGTCTTCTGCAGGAATAGGCCCACCCCGGCCAGCACCACGAGCGCGACCAGGATCGTGATCAGTTGCTTGGGCGGCACCGAAACACCAAGGAAGGGAATCGGCGCCTGTCCTGCGTATTGGGGGTACGAACGCGGTAGGCCGCCGAAGAAGATCTGGATGAGGCTGCGCACCGCGAATGCCAGCCCGATCGAGACGACCATCATGGCGATCAGATCGGTTCGTCGCCTCCGCAGCGGGCGCCACAGAGCCAGCTCCTGCAATCCGCCGAATCCGGCAGTCAAGAGAACCGCCGGAATTGCCGCGAGCAGCAGCGGCCACATCGGCCATCCATCGGTGGCGTGGAACAGGTAGGCCAGCACCGCCCCCAGAGTGACCATCTCCCCGTGGGCGAAGTTCACGAGCTTGGTCACGCCGTACACGAGGGAGAGGCCCACGGCCGCCATGGCGATGATGGCGCCAAGCTTGAGCCCGGCGATGAAAAGGCCCATGACCCGCTGATAGGTGGTGACGGTGCTGACCGTGCCCTCACCGAGGGGGAACAACACGGTCTTGCGCTGGCCGTCGAGGACACTGACCGAGGGCAGCTCTTCTTTTGTGGGATCGGTGAGGGCGACGCCTTCCGGCAGGGTGGTCACATCGAGCTTGACCGAGTATGTACCTCCCCCCGGCAGCGGCACCTCCCATGCGCCCTGGTCGTCTGAGGTAGCCCGACCGATCTCGGTCCCGTCCTGTGACACGACGATCGTGACTCCTGCCACCGGCACCCGGTCTTGACCTTGCCGCGATATCAGCGTGCCGGCCATGACTTCGCCCTCTGCCAATGCGGCCAGGGGGAAGGCCAGCACGAAGAAGGCGACGGCGGCGAGCCTCAAACCAACCCTGATCGGGGAACCCACGACCGCCGGGAGTGTAAGGGTCGGGGCTCCGGCCAGGCCGTGCCAACCGACGCCTTTTGTGTTGGGGCTACTTGGTTACTTCGACTACTGGACTTGGCTCTTCGGCCACCGGGACAGATTGCTCGGCGGTGTCGAACAGCTTCTGCTGGTCGGTCGGGTCGCGTCGCCGCAGGCCGGCGATCCGCTCGGGGGGCGGGGTGATCTCGATCGCGGCCTCCGACGCCTCTTCCCACGACTCGCCGAGCATCCGGGTGCGCCAGAAGTGACCGACGACGATTCGGACCGCCGCCACGAGCGGGACCGCAATCAGCACACCCACCAGCCCGGCCAGGGCCCCGCCCAGGATCAGGGCCAGGACGATGACCACCGGCGACAGCTTGACCCGGGTCCGCTGCACCAGCGGGGTGATCAGGTGGTTGTCCAGTTGCTGGATGCCGATCATGATCGCAACTGCCCAGATCGCCTGGGTCACGTCTCCGTTGAGGAGGGCGATGATCGCCGCCAAGGCTCCGCCGACGATGGGCCCGGCGAACGGGATCAAGTTCAAGACCCCCGCCAGGATCCCGACGATCAGGAAGAAGGGCAGGTCGATGAGGGCCATGCCGATCGAGGAGAGAGTTCCCACGACTACGGCCACCATCAGCTGGCCCCTGACGAAGCTTCCCATCGCGGTGCCCAGTTGTCCTGCCACGTATGAGGCCTCCGGCCGGTGGCGTGGCGGCGTGAGCTCATAGGCCAGGGCTTTGGTACGGGGCAGGTCGATGAGGAGGTAGAGAGCGAGCAGAGGGGCGAGGATCGTGACCGCCCCGGCATGGGCCACACCGGCCAGGAGGCGCCCTGCCCCCACCCCGAGAGTCGATATCAGGTTCTGGATCGTCTCTTGGTTGGCCGGATCCTGGATCCACTGTTGGATGGTCTCGAATGAGGGCGGAGCCAGATCGACCCCGAAGCGCTCGCCGAGGTCGTTGACCCAGACGATGATGTTGTTCCAGAGGTTCGGCAGCGAAGTTGCGAACTGGGCGGCCTGCTCGCGCACCACCGGGGCGAGGAGGACGATCCCCACAACGATCAGACCGATCAGGAAACCGAGTGCGAGAAAGGCGGCCACCACCCGTGGGGTCCTTCTGCGCACGAGGAACTCGACCAGGGGGTTGAGGAGGAGTACCAGGCCGGCGGCGAAGATCAGCGGCAACCATATGATCTCGACCGCTCCGACCAGTTTCAGGACACCCCAGCCCAGGACTCCTGCCCCGACCAGAGCCCAGATGAAGAAGGCCGTCCGCCTGACGTTCTCCGACCTCGGTTCAGGCATATTCGACGAGGTTACTCAGGGCTGAGAGATGATCAGGGACCCCTCTCCAACCCGGCTGATCTGCCAACCATCACCTGCCTCTGGAGAGCGGAAGCCGCCCTCGATCTCCACCCAGTCGTCGGGCACCTCAACGACGCCGGTCACAGCCGCCGGCGCGTCGGCGGGCAGACGCAACTCGAAGTCCCCTTCGAGGCGGACCTGCGTGGGCCCCTCGGCAATGCCAAGGGCTATCACACCGAGGCCATTGGCGTTTAGGCCCCCTACCTCGATTCCCTCGAGGTCGGCCCGCATGTCTCCGGCAAGGTCCAACTCCCAACGGACCTGCGAGCTCAGTTCGGCCGCCCAGCCGGCGTACTGAAACCAGATCGGGCTGTCGTTCTCCTCGATCGTGATCTGGAACAGGTCCTCCTCGCGTGCCTCGGTGGCGATCGGCGCCCCCACCTGGCCCCCGCGCCGGATGAAGCTCACTCTGTATAGGGAGTTTCCGCTCCCCTCTTCGATCTGCAACCAGCCGACTGGTTTGATGCTCAGGTATGCACTGCCCACACCCTCCGAGGTGGGGCCGACGAGCTCGGCACTCGATGATGGCAGGGCAGACCATCCGCTGAAATGGGCTGCCGCCGCCAGCACCAGCCAGCTGAGGAAGAGGAGCGAGGGAATGGCGGTCGCCCGCATCGTGCGCGGCTCGCGCACGAGCTGGTACGCCCAGGCCCCGACCGGGACCAGCAGGAAGGGCCAAAGCGAGACGAGGTCGAGGAGCAGCCCATAAGAGAAGATCCCCGACAGCACCCCCACAGCCAAGGTGATGCCGACACCCGCCAGCATCGTCAGAGCCGCCACGGTCCACGCGTGGCGGGAGCGCCCACCGGTGCGGAACATCTCAGGCCTGGTAGGAGTTGCCCACGACGATCACGATGTTCGCCTCGGTGTCTGGCACCTGGTTCTCCTCGATGAGAGCGTCGGGGAACTGGGCAGCCAGGGCGATCGCCTCCCCCCCGAAGCCGGGCTGGAACCAGATGCGGGTCTGTTCGAGCACCGGCTGATAGTTGCCCGGGGTAAGCATCCGGTAGCCGAGGGCTCCGACCTGATCGGAGACGACGCTGGCCAGACCGGTGACGCCGGTCGAGTTGAGGACGAGCACGGCGATGTCGGCCGGCGCCCGCAGCGGAGCGGTCGTTGTGGTCGAGGCGGGGACTGTGGTCGGCGCTGCGGTAGTGGTCGTCGTCGGAACGGCGGTGGTGGTGGTCGATGAGACGGCGCTGAGGGTCGACAGGGTGGTGGTCTCCTCGGCCCCGCCCGACAGTGCCCGCAAGCCGAAGAATATGAAGGCGGCCACCCCCAAGATCAGGGCGAGCATCACCCCCAAATCCCGGTAAAACGAGCCTCCGCGGCTGGCTACGTGCTTACCGGCCAAGGCGCATTCTCGGTCTGGGCATCGGTCCGGCCAGGGTATCCACACGCCCCCCCCACACATAGGACCCGACCTGGATGCCCGTGGTGGGTGCCGCCGGGGTGTTTATGGGCGGGGCGATGACCATCCCGATGGAGCCGGCGGGCAAGCCGGATCTCTTTTCGTCTTGATCGGGCCATCCCCGAGTCGCTCAATCGAAGCCGCCCCAGGCCCCACCTAGCATGTCTCAGCTCCTGGTCATGAGACGTGCGACGTGAGACTTTGAGACTCTGCCAGCGACCAGAATGGAATCGGCGCCCCATCCTGGGCCGTCATATGGCCGGGTTAGCTCAGTCGGTAGAGCACCTCTCTTGTAAAGAGGATGTCGCCGGTTCGATTCCGGCACCCGGCTCCGCGATCACGATGGAGGTGGACCGAAGTGAACCATGAACAGGTGCAGGAGTGGCTCGATCGTTACATCGAGGCCTGGCGACACTATGACCCCAAGGTGGTGCGGGGACTGTTCAGTGATGACGCCACCTATGCCTACCACCCCTGGGATGAGCCTCTGCGAGGGGCAGATGCCATCGTCGAGAACTGGATGCTGACCCCCGATGAGCCGGGCAGTTGGGAAGCCGAATACCGACCAGCGGTGGTGGAAGGCAATCGGGCAGTCACTACCGGTGTCACTCACTATGCGGCCGGTCGCTCCTACTGGAACATCTGGCAACTGGACTTCGACGATGAGGGGAAGTGCACCCGGTTCGTCGAATGGTTCATGCAGGTGCCGAAGATGAACCGCGACTCTTGAGACCCGACTGCTGAGACCTGATTCTCATCACCTCGAACATCGCCAGGGCGCCGGCCACCGAGACGTTGAGGCTCTCAACCTTCGGATCCTGAGGAATGCGGGCGACCACGTCGACCCGCTCACGGACGAGGCGGGTGAGGCCACCTTGCTCCTGTCCGAGCACGACGGCCACCGGTTCCGAAAGCAGCGACAGCCCGAAAAGCGAGTCCGAGCCGTCGGCAGCAAGCCCAACCGTCCACACTCCTAGCTGTTTGATCGTCCGGAGCGCCTCCGCCACCGAGCCAACTACGACCACAGGGAGGTGCTCCAAGGCACCGGCCGCGGCCTTGAAGGCGGCGGCCGAGAGCGGGGCGGATCTGCGGTCGGGAACCACCATCCCGCTGGCACCCGAGGCGAGGGCGGAGCGTGCCAGCGCCCCGAGGTTCTGTGGGTCCTGGATGTGGTCGCACACCAGGAGAGCGGGCGGCCACGCAACTTCGACCAACTCGCGCAATTGCAGCGACCGATGGGGCACGCAGTCGGCGGCCACTCCTTGGGGGCTGGACGTGTGTGCGTCCTCGGTCAGGTCGGCAACGACTTCGACCTCAGCTCCGATTCCTCTGGCCGAGGCGACCAACCCTTTCAAATCCGCTAGCCGGGACTCCTCGATCCAAAGACGGCGGACCCTTCCCGCCTCCACTGCCGCCTCGACTGCGTGAAGTCCCTCGACCCTGGCCCCGTAGCCGGAGCCGACCCTCGACTCACCCACGACGCCAACGGGCCCCGGCCGGCGTGTCCTCGATGGCAACCCCGACCTTCGCCAAGCCCTGACGGATGGCATCGGCCGCGGCGAAGTCCTTCCGGCTCCTGGCGGCTTCGCGAGCTTCCACCAGCCCGTCGAGAGTTGCCACCGGGTCTCCCTCCTCCACCCCGAACGTCGCCCCGAGCTCGGCCAGCGCAACCGCCAGATCGTCGATCGCCGCCGTTTCCGGAACTCCCAGCCCCAAGACCTCAGCCATCGTCACGACAACTGCACCGACCGAGCCGGCGGGCTCCCCGGCGTCGAGCAGCCGGTTGCTCTCGCGGAGGGCATCGAAGAGGATCCCGAGCGCCTCCGGAGTCGAGAAGTCGTCGTCCATGGCAGCCGTGAACTCGGCGAGTGCGGCCGGGTCTGGCTCGTCCAGGGCAGGGCCGATCCGCTCCAGTGTGCGGCCAAGCCGCTCGGCAGCGGCGGCCGCGTCTTCCAACAGTGAATCGCTGAACTCGATGGGCGAGCGGTAGTGGGCCCGGAGGTAGAAGAGGCGGACGGCCGGTCCTCCGTAGGCTGCGATCACTTCCTGGAGGCCGATCAGGCGGCCGGTCGACTTCGACATCTTCTCCCCGGAGAGATTGACCATCCCGTTGTGGAGCCAGAACCGGGCAAAGGGCTGGCCCGTTGCGCCCTCGGACTGAGCGATCTCGTTTTCGTGGTGGGGGAAGATCAGATCTGCGCCTCCACCGTGGATGTCGAAGTCCTCCCCGAGGTAGCGGGCGGCCATGGCCGAGCACTCGATGTGCCAGCCGGGCCGGCCCTCCCCCCATGGGGATTCCCAGGCAGGCTCCCCCGGCTTGGCGGCCTTCCACAGCGCGAAGTCGAGGGGGTCGCGCTTGAAGGGAGAGACCTCGACCCGTGCCCCTGCCAGCAACTCGTCGACGTGGCGGCCCGACAGCCTGCCGTATTCCTCGAAGGCCCGCACTGCGAAATACACATCGCCGTTCTTGCCCTGATAGGCGAGACCACGCTCGATCAGCCGGGAGATCAAATCCACCATGTCCGGGATGTGCTCGGTGGCCTTGGGCTCCACGTCGGGAGGGTCGACCCCGAGGTCGCGATAGGCATCCGCGAATATGCGGGAGATACGTTCCGCCCTCTCGTCAACCGACTCTCCAGCCTCGGCGGCGGCAGAGATGATCTTGTCGTCGATGTCGGTGATGTTTCTCACATAGGTGACAACGAACCCGCGCCACTGCAAGTAGCGGCGGATGACGTCGAATACGACCGCGTACCGCCCGTGACCGACGTGCGGCTCCGACTGGACGGTGGCCCCACACACGTACATCCCGATTCGGCCCGGATCCCGGGGTCGTAGGTCGACCAAGGCGCGACCGAGGGTGCTGTGGACCTGCATGGAACGCCTCAGATCGTAGAGGCGGTGACCACCGCGACTGCCGCCACACCTTCGCGGCTGGTCAGGCCGAGGCCATCCGTAGTGGTGGCCTTGACCGAGACCTGGTTCGGACCGAGGCCCATGACCTCCGCCAGGCGCGCCCGCATGTCCTCACGATGTGGCTGCACCCGCACATCCTCGGAGACGATGGTCACGTCGAGATGCGAGACGGCCAGGCCGGCCGCGTTGGCTCTGTCCATGGCGTCGGCGAGCATGGCGATGCTGTCTGCGCCGGCCCACTTGGGATCGGACGACGGGAACAATGAACCGATGTCGCCGAGCGCCGCCGCCCCCAGCACGGCGTCGATCACCGCATGCGCAACCACGTCGCCGTCGGAAGTGGCTTCCAGCCCTCGGCTGGAGTCGACCGCGACCCCGGCCAGGACGATGGGTGGCTCTCCGCCGAACCGGTGGGCATCGAATCCCCAACCGGTCCTGGCGGTCACTCTTCCTCCGCCTCGATCTTGGGCAGTGCCCGGTCGAGCCGGCGGGTGGCCTCCTCCTCGTCGACCTCGAGCGAAAAGCTCAACTCGGAGATGAGGGCCATACGGGCCTTGGAGAGCATCCGCTTGAGGGCAGGCGAGATCCCCTTCGTCTGTTGGGCATACGAGAGGTCCCTGACCACCTCGGCCACCTGCATGATCTCCCCCGAATACATCTTCTCGCTCAGCACCTTGTACCAGCGGCTCCAGTTGGCCCCGGCCTCTTGCGGCTCGGTCTTGAGCGAGGTGAGAACCGTTCGGGCCATGTTCTTCGAGATCACGGAGCGAACCGACTCGTCGATCTTCTCGACCGGGACCAGCACGGTCAGAGACTCGGTGGCGATGTCGAGCACGTAATAGTCGCGTCGCCCCCCATCCACCTGAATGCGCTTCTTGGCCTGGATGGTCGCCGCCCCGTGAGTGGGGTGGACGACTTTGTCACCCACGCCGTACTTGGAGGTGGCGCGGGTAGATGTCTTTTTCTCGGCCATGGATCTGCAGAGCTTACAGAGGTCTCACAGTCTCACAGTCACGCGGTCTCACCGTGAGACCTGGGGACCGTGGGACCTTGGACCGCTTTAGCTTCAGCCCAGGTCCGGTTCCCAGGAAGAGGCGGCCACCTCGATGCGATCGAAGAAGCGGCGGAGGTGAGTGGCCCGGCTGGGGCCGATTCCCTCCACCTCCTCCAACTCTTCGGTAGAAGCGCTGAGGAGGCGGTCGAGAGTGCGGAAATGCCTGAGCAACTCGTCTTGTACGTTCTCTGGGATACGGCCGGCCCGCAGCAAGAGCCGGGCTCCGCGGGGGGAGGCGGTCTCGTCGAGCTCAGGGAAGGTGACTGCTTTCCCGACCTTGGCCGGGTCATCGAGCTCCGCCATCGCCAGCCCCTCGAGGGCCTCCAGGGCCTCGGCGCTCACCCGCGGGCGCCTGGGCTTTATGTAGTCGTCGAGCGTGGCCTCTCTCAGGTTCTCGACCCCCCGACGGAGATCCGCCAGCTGGATCCAGACCAGGCGGCCCTCCTCCCCCAGCGTGACGGCGTCCCGTTCGATCAGGTGCCCCATCCTCAGCACGAGCTCGGCCCGTTGCAGGACGGTCACCGCCGCCCGATAGGTGACCAGGCCGGTGGCCTCCAACAGGGTCAGCCGCTCCTCCGACTCGTCCAGGCTCCGGCGCAGCCGTTCGAGGGTCTGCAGGTCCTGAGTGACTCGTGCCACGAGGATGGTGGGGCTGGCCAGCTCGATCTTGGCGTCCTCATAGAAGAGGGTGGCAACGTTGCGTCCCCGGCTGACGGCTACGACCGGGCGCCGGGCGTGGGCGGCGAGGCGCTGGGCAGTGCGATGCCTGGCCCCGGTCTCGTCGGTCGGCAGGTTTGCCGGCGGCAGGAAGTGGACGTTGGCCGCCAGGATCCGCTCCCAGTCGTCGTCGAGGATGATCCCCCCATCCATCTTGGCCAGCTCGGCGAGGCGGGCCGGGGTGAACGTCGCCCCCTGAAGCCGGAAGCCTCCCGAAGTCACCGATTGCACAGCCTGGTTGAGGCCGAGTGAAACGAGGGCGCCGCTCCCCTGCTGGATGATCCGCTCGAGAGCCTGGCGCAGGCTGGTGCCGGGGGCCAGCCGTTGCAGGACCTGGATCAGACCGGGAGGGGTCTCGGGCACCTTGGAAGGCTACCGGCTCGACGGGTCGCCCGGCCCAAGTGAGACGGTCTCACAGTCTCGAGGCCTCAAGGTCTCGAGGTATCACGGTCTCGAGGTCTCGTGCGACCGTGCGACCGTGCGACCGTGCGACCGCTTTCAGTCTTTCCGGGACTGGCGGACCAGCCAGTAGACGAATCCGCCGATCAAGATCACAGCTGCGAGGACCGAAAGCGGGGTCCACGGCTCCGCTGTGTTGATGTCCCACAAGGGCACGGCCGTGGCACAATAACCCGCCCGCGAGAAAGTGATTTGGTGGCGCGCCACATATGCTCCAACTGCGGGGCGACCGTTGTTGACGAGGAGTTTTGCCCCACATGCGGAACGTGGGTGGACCCGATCGCCAACGCTCCCGAGCCGGATGACGAGTTCGAGGAGTTCGAGCTCGAAGAGGAGCCGCGGGGACGCTCACGCAAGACGGAAACCGTTGCCTGTCCGTCATGCAGCTACCCCAATCCGGCTTCGAACCGCCACTGTGAGGAGTGCGGCGCCCGCCTTCAACAGGGCCCCCTGCCCATCGCGCCGCGTCCGGCGGTGCAGGCACCGGCAGGAGTCAGGGCAGTCATCGCCATCAGCTCGCTGCTGCTGGGTGTGATCCTGATCGCCCTCCTGTTCAACGTATTCAAAGGCGACGGGGCACCCGCCCAGACCACCGACACCACCACGGGGACCTCAGAGACGTCAGGCACCACCGGCGGCGCCGAGAACCCGGGGCCGATCAGCATTCTCAGCGCATCCTGCGTGCCTGAGGGACTGGGAGGAAGTTTCGGGTGCTCGAATCTGATCGACTCCGACCCAAGCGAGTTCCAGATCAACTGGAACGAATTGCCCGAGAACGAGAAGGAGGTGACGATCACCCTTACCTTCGACCAGCCGATGACCATCACCCGCATCGACTGGAGCAACATCGAGGACGAGACCAGGTTCCGACGCAACTTCCGGGCCAAGGGCATCACTCTCCTCGCCGAGGACAGCGCCCTCAAAGTGCCGATAACCCTTGAAGACCAGCCCGGCACCAATAGTTACGAGTACTCGGCGATCCGGACCAACACTCTCGAGATAACGGTTCTGAGCGACTGGCCGGCCGAGGTGGTCGGTGAGGAGCCCCCGTACGACGACCTAGCGATCGTAGAGATCGCGGTGATCGGCTATCCGGCCGGCGATCTCGGCTCGGGCACCGC
The DNA here is from genome assembly GCA_036555105.1 of Acidimicrobiia bacterium. Classification (GTDB taxonomy): domain Bacteria; phylum Actinomycetota; class Acidimicrobiia; order Spongiisociales; family ZC4RG35; genus DATBMA01. The sequence continues at coordinate 30,159 of DATBMA010000031.1, read as the reverse complement.
CACTCCCTAGCAGGTCACCCTCGGATGTAAGGCTGTCCGTCCGCGGCAGGAGGACGCGCCCGACCCACCAGTCCCGCCACCACCACGATGGTTGCCAGGTAGGGGATCATCAACAGGAACTCGGAGGGGATGGGCGTCCCCAACACGCTCAGCTTGGCCGAGAGTGCCGTGGAGATGCCAAAGAGAAGTCCGGCAGCCAGGGCCCCCACCGGCATCCAGCGCCCGAAGATCATCGCCGCCAGGCCGATGAAGCCGATCCCTCCTGTCAGGTTCTCCTCAAACCGGGAGACGACGGTAAGGGCCAGATAGGCCCCGCCGAATCCCGCGATCAGCCCGCCGAGGATCACATTGCGGTACCGGACCCGGTAGACGTTGATGCCGGCCGTGTCGGCCGCCTTGGGGTGCTCGCCCACGGAGCGGGAGCGCAGGCCCCAGCGGGTCCGGAACAGGGCGATCTGAAGCACCCCCACCAGGATGAACATGCCGTATACGAAGAGGTTGTGATCGAAGAACATCGGCCCGAGCACCGGGATCTCGGAGAGGCCCGGAATCGGCACCGACGGGACTCGCTCCGGGGCATTCAGGTCCTGGGCCACCGTCAGGATGCGGCTGGCGAGATATGAGGTGAGGCCCAGCGCCAGGATGTTGATCACCACTCCGACGATGATTTGATCCACCCGGAAGCGAATGGCCAGCCAGGCCAGCAGCCACCCCAACAAGGCCCCGGTCAGCATTCCCCCGACGACGCCGGCCAGGGTCCCGAACGCGCTTGAGAGGACGACGCTGACGAAAGCACTGGTGAGCAACTGGCCTTCGATCCCGATGTCGATCACCCCTACCCGCTCACACATGAGGCCCGTGAGGGCTCCCAGCGTGATCGCCACCGATGAGGTAACCGTCGAGCGCAGCATCCCGACCAGGCTGAACGACTGGCCGGCGGCAGACCAGGCGAGAAACGAAAGCACGAACAGCCCAATGCCAAGCCCGAGGGCGGCATTCGCCCAGGTGGGCCGGGCCCGCTGTATGCGGCGCACCCCCAAGTAGGCGAGGAGCCCGGCTACGACAAACGAAAGGATGCGAGGGTCCACCACCCACTTGAGATCGGCGCTGGACGAGCCAGGCAATCCCAGACCGAAAGAGGCGGACTCGCCGGGCTCGGTGCCGAGGCCGAACACCCACACGACCACCCCCGCCAGCACCAGCAGCACCACTCCGATCGCGGTCGAGCGCCGTTCGTCGGCCGTGGCGCGCATCTTCACATCGCCGGCGGAGGCGGTTTGGGTGTCGATCATGAGACCTCTCCCGCCTGGGCGCCCAGGGCGTTGGACTTGGGCTTGATCCGATAGATCACCCTCACCAGCTCCGGTGCTGCCACGAACATGACGATCAGAGCTTGCAACACAACGATGAGATCGAGCGGCACCCCGGCCTGCGCCTGCATGGTGCGGCCACCGGCCTTGAGGGCTCCGAAAAGCAGCGCCGACCACAAGACCCCAACCGGGTGGGACCGTCCCAACAATGCCACTGTGATGGCGTCGAACCCGACCGTGCCGGCCAGCGAGGGCGAGGCATCGTACGGCGGCAAGCCCATGATTTGATTCGCCCCGGCCACGCCAGCCAGGCCGCCGGAGATGGCCATGGCAAGGACGATGAGCCACGAGACGTTCATTCCGGCGTAGCGAGCGGCTTGCTGGCTGTAGCCCGTTGCCCTCAACTCGAACCCGAGCGATGACCGGAAGATCAGCCAGCGGACCAAGAAGACAGCTCCCACCGCGATGACGAACGCGATTGTCACTCGATAGGGCTCTCCGAACAGAAGCGGCAGTTGTGCGGTCTCCTGGATCGGCATTGACACCGGGTTGCCGCGGCCTGGCTGCTGAAGGGTGGGAGTGGTCAGCAGCCACTGCATGAAATAGAAGGCCACGAAGTTGAGCATGATCGTCGTGATGACCTCGTGCGCGCCGCTGCGCGCCTTCAGAAATCCGGGGATCGCCCCCCATAACATCCCCCCGACGAAGCCCCCGAGCAAGGCGAGCGGGATGTGAACCAGGGCCGGGGCGGTCACGTAGATCCCGACCCACAGGGCAAGCATCGCCCCCATCTGTATCTGGCCCTGCGCACCGATGTTGAAAAGGCCCGCCCGAAAACCGAGGGCGACACCGAGCCCGGCGAAGATCAGCGGAGTTGCGGAAAAGAGGCCTTCCGAGATCGCTTGCACCGAGCCGAACATGCCGACGAACAGCGCCCTGTAGGCATCGATCACCGAGCGAAACATGTCGGCCAGTGCGGCACCGGGTTCGGTGGTCAGGCGGCCCAGTGCGTCGAGGTCGGTCAGGGCGATTATCAGCCCCCCGATGATGAGGGCTGTGACGAAGGCCAGGGTCGGGAGGAGGAGAGCCTGTCCGAGGGAGCTACCCGCTCCCGTCACCCTTCGCCAGAAGTCCCGCTGCGAGGAGGTGTCACCTATCGGAGGAGGCGCAGGGGAACCTTCGGGAGTCACTGCCCGCCTCCCAACATGGCCAGGCCGATGTCGGTGATGTCGTCGGTGGGAGAGAACTCGCCGGCGATGCGTCCCTCATACATCACGAGGATCCGATCGGCCAGGGCCAGGACCTCGTCGAGCTCGGTCGAGACAACTAGAACCGCCGCCCCCTTATCCCGCTTGGCAACGATCTGGCTGTGTATGTACTCGATCGAGCCGACATCCACCCCCCTGGTCGGCTGGGCGGCGAGAACCAATATCGCCGGCCGGTTGAACTCGCGGGCGATGATGACCTTCTGCTGGTTGCCGCCGGACAGCGTCCCGACCGGCACCGATATGCCTGCGGTGCGGACGTCGTACTGCTTGACGAGTTGGGCCGCCGTCTCGTTCACCTTCGACCAGTCCATGAACAGGCCCTTGGAATAGGGCGGGTCGTAGTACGAGTCGAGCACCAAGTTCTCGGCAACGGAGAACGCCAGCACCAGGCCGCTCTCCTGGCGGTCCTCGGGGACATGGGCGACGCTGGCCTTGTGCATCTCCCGAGGAGGCGCAGCAGTCACGTCCTCGCCGTTCACGAGGACCGATCCAGCCATTGGCAGCCGCATCCCTGTGATGGCATCGACCAACTCGCTCTGGCCATTCCCATTCACGCCCGCGATCCCGACTATCTCGCCCGCTCTGACCGTGAACGAGACTCCATCACACGCTCGATGACTTCGATCATCGACTACGACGAGGTCTCGCACCTCGAGAACTGTCGTGCCCGGCGTAGCGGTCCCCTTGTGGACCACCAACTCGACCGGACGCCCGACCATGAGCTCGGCCAATCCTTCCTCCGAGGTTTCGCCGGGCAGCACTTCGGCCACCTTCCGGCCCTGTCGCATCACGACGATCCGGTCGGCAATCTCGAGTGCCTCGTCCAGCTTGTGGCTGATGAAGACCACTCCCTTCCCATCTTCACGCAGCCCGCGAACGATGTGGAAGAACTCCTCGACCTCCTGCGGAGTGAGGACCGCCGTGGGCTCGTCGAAAATGAGGTAGCGAGCCTTGCGATTGATGACCTTGATGATCTCGACGCGCTGTTGGACGCCGACCGGGAGATCCTCGACCGTCGCATCGGGATCGACTGCAAGGTTGTACTTCTCGGAAATGGTGCGAACCCGATCCGATGCTTGCTTGCGCTCGATCCAACCCGCCGCTCCTGTTGGCTCATCGCCAAGGATGATGTTCTCGGCCACGGTGAACACCGGAACCAGCATGAAGTGCTGGTGGACCATGCCGATCCCCGCAGCTATGGCGGCTGTGGTCGAGGCCGGCGCCAGAGGCTCCCCGTCGACGAGAATGGAACCCTCGTCCGCGCCGTAAAGCCCGTACGCGACGTTCATGAGAGTCGTCTTGCCGGCACCGTTCTCCCCCAGCACCGCCACGATCTCGCCCGGGTCGATGCTCAGGTCCACGGCGTCGTTTGCCAGGATGCCTGGGAACCGCTTGGTTATCGAGCGCAGCTCGAGGCTCAAGGCCCCCTCCAAGACGTTGAAAGGACTCGCTCTGCTTGACAGAGGGCTGCCGGCGGTCCCCGGCAGCCCTCAGGTCACCTCAATCCATCAACCGACGTCGTACTTCGTCCACGTGATGGCACCGCTGGTGACATCGGCCAGGACCTGCTGAACCTCGGCATCGAGTTCGGGGCTTACCCGGTCAGACCACGAGTGGTAGCCGGAGAGCCCGACCCCTCTGTTCTCGAGATTGCCCACGTAGTTGCCCGGCGACCACTCGCCGGTCGCATCCTGCTGGATCGACAACGCCACCTGCTCGGTCAGAGCCTTGGTGATCGTTGTCAGCCACAGGTCGGCGAATTCGGCCGGCATGGCCACGAATGCATCCACGTCGACGCCGATGAGCGCCGCCTCGATGCCCCTGGTCTGGATCTCGGTCCCGCAGGGCAGGTTGATGATCCCGCCCACCGGGAGGATGATGTCGGCACCTTCGTCGAGCAGGTTCTGACAGCTTGTCACCACCGCCGGGTTCGTGGGATCGAAGCTGCCGGTGAAGTTGCCTTCCTTGGCCTCGGTGTCCCAGCCAAGCACGGTCACGCTGGTTCCCTTGATTTCGTTGTAATGCGCCACCCCACGGGCGAACCCATCCATGAAAATGGAGACAGTGGGGATGTTGAGACCGCCATACGTGCCGACGATGCCTGACTGCGATACTCCGGCTGCAAGATAACCGGCCGCGAAGGCCGCCTCGTCGGTCTGATAGACCAGCTCGCGCACGTTGTCATAGTCAAGGGGGGCGAACGTGTCAGGATCCGCGAAGGCGTAGTCGACGATCGTGAACTTCCGATCGAGGTTCTCCTGCGACACCGTCTCTGTCGTGGGGCCCAACTCGAAGCCGTTGGTCACGATGTGCTGGACTCCGGACTCGAGACACAGGGTGATATTTGGCAGGTAGTCCTCCCGAACACTCGACTCCTCCAACAGCGGGTTGGTGGGGGGGCCCGGGTCGTTCTCTGCGTACCCAGCTTCGGCCGCGACGGTGACGCCGAGCCAGCCGGCGGCATTGAAGCTGCGGTCGTCGACGCCCTGAAGGTCGGTGACGAAGCATGCCTTGACCGGAGTGCCCGTGAAAGGCGGTGCTGTGGTCGATGCCGCCGCAGTCGTGCCGGGCGCTGCCGTGGTGCTAGGCGCCATGGTGGTTGGAGCGGCAGTCGTGCCGGGTGCCGCAGTGGTTGTGGTGGCCGAAGTGCATGCGGCCGTGATCAGGGCCAACGCGGCGACAGCCGCGGGCCAGGTCATCCTCTTCACAGATCCTCCAGGTCTTGGTCGGTGTAGGCCCTGCCCACGTGGCAAGAAGCCGCCGGGAGCCTAGCGGGGCGCCGGGAGGCGTCGCCGGTCAGGCAGGGCTCGATGACTCGGCCAGCTCCAACCGGGCCGGACGCACCCAGTAGATCCAGGGTATCGAGATGAGCGTGCAGGCCCCCTTGAGGGCGACGTTCACCCAGAAGATTTGCCACAAGACCTCCGTCGGAAGGGCGCCCGCAAAGGCGAGTCCCACGAACACGGCCGAGTCCACCGGTATGGCGACAGCGTTCGATGCCAGCACCCTGCCCCACTGGCGAGTCTCGCCGAACAATCGAACCCACGCCCGATAGACCTCGGTGTCGATCAGCTCGGAGATGACCTCGGCCAGGATCGAGGCAAAGACGATTCGCCAGACCGGCGCCAGCACCTGCCCGAACTCGAGCTGGGGGCCGGTCAAAGGGTCCGGGGGCATCCTGGCAACGAGCCAGAACAGTCCGGCCATCGCCACGTTGATGGCCGCGGCGGTGACGATCACCACGCGGGCAGCGGTGACGCCTGCGATCTTGTGGATGAGATCTCGCAAGGTGAACGTGAACGGGTAGATCAGGGTCCCGGCATCGACTGCCCAGCCCCCCAGGGTGACGATCCGGAGGCTGGCTATGTCCGACATCATCTGGGCGGCGATATAGGCCGCTACGACGATGAGCAGAGCGCGCAGAGCCCGGGACAGACGACAGAAGAATAGGTCTCAAAGGCTCGCGGTCTCACCGTGAGACCGCGAGCCCGCGAGACCGTGCGACCGTGCGACCGTGCGACCGTGCGACCGTGCGACTATTCCTGCGTGGTCACCATTTCGATGGTGGGCATCGTCTGGGGCTCGATCGCCTCGAACGTGAGCTCCTGGCTCTCCTCGTCGAGCCCGACCAGGACGGTTGACCCGGCCTTGAACTCGCCGAGCAGCACCTTCTCCGACAGCGGGTCTTCCAGCATCCGCTGGATCGCCCTGCGCAGCGGGCGGGCTCCGAGCTCTGGGTCGTAGCCCTTGGTCCCCAGCCAGCCCTTGGCGTCGTCGGTGAGGACCATGTCGAGCCGCTGAGAGGCGAGCTGCTCGCGGACCCTGACCAGCATCAGGTCGACGATCGACTTCACCTCTTCCAGCGACAGCTCGTGGAAGACGATGACCTCGTCGATTCGGTTGAGGAACTCGGGACGGAAGTGCCGCTTGAGCTCCTCGGTGACCCGCTCCTTCATCTTCTCGTAGCTGACCCCGTCGTCTTCGATGTGGAATCCGACGGCCTTCTTGTGCACGTCCTTGGTGCCGAGGTTCGAGGTCATGATGATGACCGTGTTCTTGAAATCGACCGTCCTGCCCTGGGCGTCGGTGAGGCGCCCGTCCTCCAGGATCTGCAGCAGGGTGTTGAACACGTCAGGGTGGGCCTTCTCGATCTCGTCGAACAGCACCACCGAGAAGGGCTTGCGGCGGACCGCTTCGGTGAGCTGGCCGCCTTCGTCGTAACCCACGTAGCCGGGGGGCGAGCCCACCAACCGGCTGACCGTGTGCTTCTCCATGTACTCGGACATGTCGAGCTGGATCAGGGCTTCCTCGTTCCCGAACAGGAACTCGGCAAGTGTCTTGGCGGTCTCGGTCTTCCCGACCCCGGAAGGTCCCAGGAAGATGAACGAGCCGGAGGGACGCTTGGGATCCTTCAGGCCCGCCCGGGTTCGGCGGATGGCCCGGCTGACGGCCTTGATCCCGTCCTCCTGGCCGACGATCCGCAGATGGAGCTCGGCCTCCATGTTGACCAAGCGGGCGGTCTCCTCCTCGGTGAGGCGGTGTACCGGGATGCCGGTCCACTGCGCCAGCACCTCGGCAATCTCCTCCTCGTCGATCACCCAGCCCGACTCCTCGCCGGACTGCTTGAGGTATCGCTCTCGCTCTGCCCGCTCCCCAACCAGGCCCCGCTCCTTGTCCCGCAGCTGAGCGGCCCGCTCGAATTGCTGTCCCTGAACTGCCTCCAGCTTCTGGCGGCGGAGGTCGCCAAGCTGGGTGTCGATGCTCAGCAGGTTGGAGTCGGATGACTTGCGATAGATGCGCATCCGGCTGCCCGCCTCGTCGATCAGATCGATCGCCTTGTCCGGGAGGTGCCGGTCGGATATGTAGCGGTCGGCCAGGTTGGCGGCCGAGACGATTGCCTGATCGGTGAAGCGGACGGAGTGGTGCAGCTCGTAGCGATCCTTCAGCCCCATGAGGATCTGGATGGTGTCGGCCACCGAAGGCTCTTCGACCTGCACGGGTTGGAAGCGGCGCTCGAGAGCAGAGTCCTTCTCGAGGTACTTCCGATACTCCTCGAGGGTGGTGGCACCGATGGTCTGCAGTTCCCCCCGAGCCAGCATCGGCTTGAGGATCGAAGCGGCGTCGATCGCCCCTTCGGCCGCGCCGGCGCCGACCAGGGTGTGGATCTCGTCGATGAAGAGGATGATGTCGCCGCGGGTGCGGATTTCCTTCAGGACCTTCTTGAGGCGCTCCTCGAAGTCGCCCCGATAGCGGGAGCCGGCCACCAGGGCCCCCAGGTCGAGGGTGTAGAGCTGCTTGCCGGTCAGAGTCTCGGGGACGTCGTTGGCCACGATCCGCTGTGCGAGCCCTTCGACGATCGCGGTTTTGCCGACTCCCGGCTCGCCGATGAGCACGGGGTTGTTCTTGGTACGCCTGGAGAGGATCTGCATGACCCGCTCGATCTCACGGCTCCGTCCGATGACCGGGTCGAGCTTGCGCTCCCTGGCCATCTGGGTGAGGTTGCGACCGAACTGGTCGAGGACCGTCGAGCCGGAGCTCGACTCCCGGCCTGAGGGAGCACCCGACCCGGCTGCCTGCTCTTCCGCACCGCCCGGGCCGGAGAGGAGCTGGATGACGGTCTGGCGGACCTTCTGAAGCTCGGCGCCCATCTTCATCAAGACCTGGGCGGCAACCCCTTCTCCCTCACGGATCAAGCCCAGCAGGATGTGCTCGGTGCCGATGTAGTTGTGCCCGAGTTGCAGCGCTTCCCGCAGGGAGAGCTCGAGGACCTTCTTGGCCCGGGGGGTGAACGGGATGTGCCCGCTGGGAGCCTGGTTGCCCTTGCCGATGATCTCGACGACCTGCTCGCGCACCGTGGTGAGGTCCAGGCCCAGGCTCTCCAAGGCCTTGGCGGCGATGCCCTCGCCCTCTTGCAGCAGCCCGAGGAGGATGTGCTCGGTGCCGATGTAGTTGTGGTTGAGCAGCCGCGCTTCTTCCTGGGCGAGGACTACGACCCTCCGTGCCCGGTCGGTGAAGCGCTCGAACACCGCTCTTCTCCTTAGCTGTCCTGGCTGAGGCCCCGAGTATACCGGCCGGGGTCGACTACCCCCGGGTGGCTCTCGGCTCCTCAGGTATCGGTACGATCGCGCCGCAGCATGAACGAGTTACAGCGGCTGGTTCCGCTGCCGGAGATCTGGGCAAAGTTGGGGCGGGTGGAGGAGAGGCTGCTCGAGGCATCGACGTCAGACGATCCTTACCTGACCAAGGTTGCCCAGCACCTGCTCTTGGCGGGCGGCAAGCGGTTTCGTCCCCTTCTGGCGCTGCTGGCGGCCGAATTCGGCCCGGCCCGGGACGACCGTCCCGTGGAAGCCGGGGTGGCCGTCGAGCTGATCCACGTGGGCTCGCTGTACCACGACGACGTCATCGACGAGGCGGATACCAGGCGGGGGGCGGCTTCGGTGAACGTCAACTGGTCCAACACCGTGGCGATCCTGGCCGGTGACTACTTGATGGCGAGGGCGTCGGAGGTGGCTTCCATCCACCTCTCCCAGGAGTCGGTTCGGCTCCTGGCGTCGACCTACGCCGAGCTGGTCGAGGGCCAGATCAGGGAGCTGCAGCTGATCGACAGTCTCGACCACTCGATATCCGACTATGAGCGGGCGATCGGGGGGAAAACCGCAGCCCTCATCCGCACCGCTTCCCGGCTGGGGGCGATGGCGGCCGATGCCCCTCCCGACCAAGTCGAAGCCCTGACCCGCTGGGCCTGGGAGCTGGGGATGGTCTTCCAACTGGCGGACGATGCCCTGGACCTGGTCGCCACCGAGGAAACCCTTGGCAAGCCGGCCGGCTCCGACATCAGGGAGGGGAAATTCACCCTTCCGGTCTTGGCCGCAGTCCAGGACGAAGGTGGGAACGAGCTCAGGAGCCTGCTGGCCTCACCCAGGCCGTATCCGGACGAGGTGGCCGATCGGGCTATCGAGCTCCTCCGCGTAGGGGGATGGGTCGATCTTGCCCTCGACGCCGCCCTCGCCCGCGTCAGCGAGGCCCATCTGATCCTGCAGAGCCTTCCGGACATCCCGGCTCGTTCCGTGCTTGATGGCCTTGGCCGCTATCTGGTCGAGCAGGTCGAGGCGGAACGGCGCCGCTGAAAGCCCAGCACTAGTCAGCGCGCGCCCACCTTCACTGGTTCCCTGGTCCCATACAGGCGCGGGCCGGTTTTTTCCGATGTTCGATATGTGACCGCGGCTGAAGCCGCCGGGTGGGGGGGCCTGGCCGATCTCAACTCTGTTTCTGATCCCCGTTTTGAGCGGCTCGAGGAGCAACTCGACAGCCAGCGGGAGGAGATCGAACGGCTGCGGAGGACGATCGATGCGTTCATCCCGGTCGACGTCGACACCGGCCTGCTGAACCGCAACGGACTGATCGACTCGATCAAGCGGGCCTGCCTCTGGTGGGAGCGCAGGCGGGAGCCGTTCGGGGTGCTGGTGCTACAGATCCCGGGACTCGCCTTCGCTCCGTCCGAGAAGCGCCAACCGCTGGCAATGATCGTTGCCAACTCGATGATCGGAACCCTGCGCGCAGTGGACGACTCCGGCCGCCTCAACGAGAGCACGTACGCCGCCGTGCTCCGCGACTTCGTTCGGGAGGGGGGACCGATCGTGGCAGCACGGCTCCGCACCGCCCTTCGCACCGCCCTCGGCACAGAACAGGGGGTCGCCACCGACCTCCGCATAGGCATGTCGGTGGTGGTCGAGGGCACCACCAGAGAGCCGAGCCACTATCTGGACGTCGCTTCCCAGGCTGCCGAGCAGGCCCTGTTCGACCGGGCCCGCGTCATCGACGGCTGAACGGAAGTCTCACAGTCTCGAGGTCGCACGGTCGCACGGTCTCGAGGTCCCGGGACCGGGCCTTTTCACGTCCTAGCGTGGGCTCATGGCAGATCCCGGTTCGGGCGCGGACGACCGGCTCCAACGGCTGGAAGCTCAGCTGAGCTCCCAGCGCGACGAGATCAGCCGCCTGCGAAGGACGATCGACAACTTCATCCCGGTCGACGTCGACACCGGCCTTCTGAACCGCAACGGCCTGATCGAATCGATCAAACGCGCTGCCCTCTGGTGGGAGCGCAGGCGTGAGCCATTCGGGGTCCTGGTGGTGCAGATCCCTGGATTGAGCGACGTCCCGATGGAACAGAAGCATGATCTCGCCATGGCGGTGGCGGACACGATGCTTGCCACACTCCGCGCCGTCGACGACACCGGGCGACTCGAAGAGACCACCTATGCGGCGGTGATGCGTGAGTTCGAGCAGGCAGGCGGGCCGATAGTGGCGGCCAGGTTGAGGACCGCGTTGAGGGTGGCATTGGGCGCAATACCAGGTGCCGGTGACGAGGTCCGGATCGCGATGTCGGTCGTGGTCGAGGGCCATGTGCGAGAGCCAAGCCACTACCTCGACATTGCGATCGAAGCTGCCAACCAAGCCCACTCCGATCTCCCCAAGGTGGTCGAGAGCTAAGTGCGAGGCTCCGGGCGCATGGTCGGAAAGAGGATCACCTCGCGGATGTGGTGGCTGTCGGTCAGCAGCATGACCAGGCGGTCGATCCCTATCCCCAGGCCTCCGGTGGGCGGCAGGCCATATTCGAGGGCTCGCAAGTAGTCCTCATCCACCGGATGTGCCTCGTCGTCGCCCATGGCCCTGGCCGCCGCCTGATCCTCAAACCGCTCACGCTGTTCGACGGGATCGGTCAACTCCGAGAAGGCGTTTGCGTATTCACTCCCGGCGATGACCAACTCGAATCGCTCAACCAGATCCGGATCGGACCTGTGCCTCCTCGCCAGCGGCGATATCTCACGCGGATGATCCATCACGAAAGTGGGCTGGCGGAGACCAGGCTCGACGAGTTCGTCATAGAGGGCCTCGGCGATACGGCCGTTCCCCCATCCCGGCTTGACCTCGATCCCGTTGGCTGCTGCCAGAGCTTCGAACGTAGTTGACGGCAAGGCGAGGCCCAGATCCTGGCCAACCGCTTCCGACACCAGATCCATGTAAGAGGCCTGCCGGTATGGAGGCGTCAAGTCGATGGACTCACCCTTGTAGGTGATCGTCGTGCTGCCGGTTACTTCCGTCGCCACGGCCGAGAACACTTCCTCGACCAGTTGCAGGATGTCGCGGTAGTCGGCCAGCGCCTGATAAGCCTCCAGCATGGTGAATTCGGGGTTGTGAGTGGCGTCGATTCCCTCGTTGCGGAAGATCCGCCCGACTTCGAAGACGCGCTCGAGCCCGCCGACTACCAGCCGCTTGAGGTGAAGCTCCAACGCGATGTGGAGGTACATGTCGACGTCCAGTGCCGAATGGTGGGTGGCAAAGGGTCGTGCAAGGGCGCCGGTGGCCTCGATCAGCAGCACCGGGGTCTCTACTTCGATGAACCCGCGAATGGCGAACTGGCGGCGCATCTCAGCCACGATCCGGGTTCGGTCGATCGCCACCTTGCGGGCCTCGGGATTCACCGCCAGGTCGACATACCGGTGCCTGGACCGCTCCTCCACGTCGGACAGGCCGTGCCACTTCTCCGGTGGCGGGCGCAGCGCCTTGGCCAGCAGCACGAACGAGCCGAGTCGCACCGAGAGCTCACCCTTCTTGGTGGTGACTATTTCGCCTTCGGCCCCTATCCAGTCACCCAGATCGAGATCCCGGAAGCCGTCGAACTCCGAAGCCTCCATCCTCGCCTGGTCAGCCAGCAGCTGGATGCGGCCCGAGACGTCCTGAATCGTGGCGAACACCAACTTGCCGAACGATCGCATCAGCATGACGCGCCCCGCAACGGAGGCCCGATCCCCCGATTCGCCTCCCGGCTCCAGATCACCGAACCGAGAGTGGAGGTCGGCCGCCACGTCGCTCCGCTCGAAGCGATACGGCACCGCCTCGGGGTGGTGCTTCTCCAGGCGACCGGCAGTCAATGGGCTCGAAGCAAGATCACCGGCGTCGGACATCTCGGCCAAGTTAGGAGGAGGAGCAGGAGCCTGAGTGCATCATGGTCGGCGTCAGCCGGCGGCCCTGGCCTGGCCGACTCCTTCGACCACAGCGGGCAGGCGCACGCCCACGACCGGGCGACAGTATGGGAGCTGGGCCGGGCGGGTGTGGTCTGCAGTCCGGGACTCGCCACCAGCAGATCGCGACCATTGTGGCCACCCGCTCGCCAAGCCTGGTCGAGGCTGCTTACAAGGCGCTTACAAGCGGCGTTGGTGCATATCGAGTTCGTCAGCCATGTACGCGATCTTGGGGCACGACCTCCCTGCCAATGGGAAGAGAGTCATAGCCCTTCATCTGATCGCTATCGCAGCTGTCTTCATGTCCGGCTCGCTTGCGGCATGCGCCGGACTGGCCGGCCTCGGCGGCCGGGTTCTCATTCACGACTACCAACTGAACGGGACCTACGCCGACTCCATGGGAGGTCCCGACCTCCAACCCAACGGAGGGCACCTGCAGGGCTTTGGGTATCAGTTCGGCGCGGGCGAGGGCCTGACTCTGGCCGAGAGCTCGATTCGGCCGGACTCATACATGATCGAGATGCGGCTTCGGATCGATGAGCCCAACCTGGTGGGCAATGGCTGGCTGAAGCTGGTGGATTTCAAAAGCCTCTCCATCGACTCCGGCTTCTACATCAAGGGAAATACACCCTCCTTTTACTTCGTGAACGGGTGCGGGGACCTGGCCGACGTCGCCCAGGGCTGCGACCCGCAGGCCGGTGTTGGACGGATGGAGCTGATCGGCACCCCTGCGCAGATCGTGAACGACGACCCGGTCACGATCATGATCGAGCGGGATGGCGCCCGGTCACAGGTTTCGCTGCTCGTCGACGGGAATCGACAGCGCTGGCGGACCGACGCGATGGGCCTGATGGGGGCCGCCCCAGCCCCTCGTGAAACCGAGTTCTTCCGCGACCCGCTGGGAGAGGCGATGTTCGAGGATCCGCCAGTCGTGCAGTTCCTCATCGACGACATGGCCACTGGCGGCGGGGAGGCGGGAGCCGGCATGATCGACTACATCCGGGTCTTCGCCCCCGTCGGCTGAGATCAACTCTGGTTGCGCCGGAAGACCTCTGCCAGGCCCCGCAACGTCAGATCCTGATCGACTGTCGTGCCGCGCTTGCACAACGGGATGATGAGATCGGCAAGCCCCCCGGTGGCCACCACCGGCGCCTCGGTGCCCAGTTCGGCAAGCACCCGCTCGACCAAGCCGTCGACCAGCCCAGCGAACCCATATAGGAGGCCGGACTGCATCGCCTCCACCGTCGACTTCCCCACCGGCGAAGGAGGGACCACCAACTCCACCCTGCGCAGGGCAGCAGTGGACGCAACCAGCGATTCGGCCGCCACCTCGATGCCGGGCGCGATGGCACCTCCCCGGTATGAGCCGTCAGCGCCCACCAGATCCACGGTGGTGGCAGTGCCGAAGTCGAGCACCACCACCGGCGAGCCGTGCACCATGACGGCCCCTATCGCGTTCACCACTCGGTCCGCCCCCACTTCCCGGGGGTTGTCGATGTTGATGGCCAGACCCGTCTTCACTCCGGGGCCCACCACCACTACGGGCCCGGCGACCAGCGAGGCCACCGCGTTGCGAAGAGCTTGGGTTGCCTGTGGAACCACACTGGAGATGGCCGCCCCCTCGGGCTGGTGATCGATCTCTTCGAGCAGAGAGCGAAGGAGAATCCGGAACTCGTCAGCCGTTCGATGCGCCTCGCTAGCGACCCGCCAGCGCTTGACCATGCTGGCTCCCTCCCACAGCCCCACCACGGTGTGGGTGTTGCCCATATCGACCAGCAGCAGCATCTCAGCGCTCCCGATAGAGAATGGATGGCCCGCCCAGCCTCACCCCTCGGTCCGGGCGGGGGCTTCCCTCGACCCAGTCGATGGCGAGATTGTCGATCAGCCTCACTCCCCCAACCCCGGCAGCCACGGCGAGGAAACCGGGACCGGTCAGATGTTCCACTCGGGCGGCGTCTTGCGCAGAGCTCAGCTCGGCGTAGTCGAGGACCAGGCCCGAATCAGTTCGCGCCAGGCTCTCGAGGGCCACGCCAGACCGCTCCCCCGAATCGACGGCATCGGCCACGGCCATGAGGGCGCGGGACAAACCGAGAGCTCGTGCCCGGTCGTTCGGTGACAACCTCACGTTTCGACTCGAGAGGGCAAGGCCATCGGCCTCACGGACGATCGGCAGATCCCGTATGGCCACCGGGAACCCGAGATCGGCTGCCATGCGCCTGACCATCACCAACTGCTGGGCGTCCTTGCGCCCGAAGAACGCCAGGTCGGGCTGGACACCGGCGAGCAGCTTGGTAACCACCAAGGCGACACCGTCGAAGTGGCCGGGACGCATTGCTCCCTCCATGCGAGCGGTGATTTCCGGCAGCGTCACTTTGGTCACCGCCGATGCGGGGTAGACCTCCTCGAGCGGCGGAGCGAACAGGAGGTCGGCGCCGGCCGCCGACACGATCTCTGAGTCCCGGTCGAGGTCGCGTGGATAGCGCTCGAGGTCGGCTCGATCCCCGAACTGGAGCGGGTTGACGAACAGGGAGACCACCACGGAATCGGACTCCCGGCGGGCGGCCTCGATGAGCGAGACATGGCCCTCGTGAAGGAAGCCCATGGTCGGGACCAGGCCGACCGTCCCTTTTGCCGCTCGCCGTACCTCGCCGAAAGTCGTTACGAGCTCAGTCATCGGAGCTGAGCCCGTATCGCCGGTGGATGATGGACTGGGTGAGAAGGCGGAACTGCTCGCCCAGCTCGTCGGAGACATCTGTCGCTGCCTTGATCTGGGCGGACACAGTGTCCCAATCGCCTCTAGCCACCGGTCCGGTCAGCGCCGCCTCGGGCCCGAGCTCGAACACATTCCTCACGACCTGCTCGGCAAGCGGGCGCATCGCCTCGAAGGGGATGCCCGCCGACTCGGCGAGCTCTGCCGCCACGGCCAGCGACTCCACGATGAAATTGGAGGCAGCCGAAGCTGAGGCGTGATAGGCCGAGCGGTGCCGATCGGACAGGTCAAACGGTTTCATCCCCAATCGCCCGGCAAGATCGACCAGTTTGGAGTGCAACGGCTCCTCGGCGTCAACCGCCACCCAACTCCCACGTAGGGCCGCCGCACCGGACCGGGGATCAGGAAGCGTCTGCAGCGGATGAAAGGAGCCGACGTGAAGGCCTGCCTCCACCAGCGGGCCGAGGACGTCCAACGGCATGGCTCCCGACATGTGGACGGCCGACCGCAACGCCCCCACCCGCGGGGCGAGAAGGCGCGCCACTTCACCAATGGCTCCGTCGCGTACCGCAATCGCCAGGAGGTCGGCCGCCGGAAGATCTGCGTCCCACGAAAGGACCGCAATGCCGGCAGGTACGGCTTCGGGTCGACGCGCCAGCACCCCGACGACATCGAGTGTTGCTGCCTGAGCGGCGAGAAGGAGGCTCCCTCCGGCCCGTCCAGGCCCGACCACAATCAACGATTTCATCTCGGCTCCAGTCCTCTCGGGGTACCGGGCGTTGGGAAGAGAGTACCTGACGCCACCAACCGGGATCGGGTCAGCTACGAGACCTCAGATCCGGGCGGCCCGATCAGGCGGGCGGCGGTCTGGTGAGATGGGCAGGTTGGAACCGACGGCGGTGGGGATGGCTGTCTGGATCGATCCGGTAGCCGTGGGTGTGGACGACCACATGATGGTGGTACCAGCAGAGCAGCGTCAGATTGTCGGCGGTGGTTGGCCCGCCCTGATGGTGGGGCGTGATGTGGTGGGGCTGGAGGCGGTATCGGCTCTGGCATCCATCGGCGGTGCACACCCCGTGGTCGCGGAAGGTTATGAAACGCTTGAGGGCCGGCGGAACGGCGTGGACCGTGGGGTGAGTGCGCACCGGCTGTCCCTGGTCGAAGAAGGTGACGCCGATCCTGCCGCTGCAGAGGAGTTCTTCGAGCAGACCCGGACCCACCCGGACTCCACCCTCGACCTCGGCTCCACGCTCTCCACCTTGACCGGGTCGGGCCGCGAGGCTGGCGTCGATGAAAATCATTGCGGAGGAGATTGGGCCTTCCTTGCCGCCGCTGCCTTCGAGGCTGTCCTGACTGATGGCCACGAGGGCGTCCGCCCTGAGCTGTCCGGGGCTCGGACGCAGGCCTGGCGGCGCGGCGGGGAAAGTGTCAGCCCGGGCTCGAAGGGCTTCTTCGACCAGAGCTCCGTCAGCACCCGGTAGCAAGCCCGCCAGCCGCCAGGCAGAGAAGTCGAGATTGGGTTGGATGGAGAGGTAACGCTCATGGGCAGCCGACAATTCGTCCAGACGGCGGTGACGGCGATGGCGGGCCGCCAAGCGGGAAACGGTGCCCACGTCCAGCTGCCGGGATCGGTCTATCTGCTCGGCATCGGCGGTGAGAGCCTCCAGCTTCGACTCCACTATCGCTCGATCGAGGCTCACTGAGCCATCGGCAAGGTCGGCGAGTAGTCGAGTGCCGATCCTTTCGGCCAGACCGGCCAGGGCGATAGCGGTCTCCGGAGCGAGGTCGAGCCGTCCTGCCAGCCACTCACGCACTGACTGGCATCCCCGCATCAGAGCGGCCGGTCCGCCAGAGCCGATGATCAGCTCGACCTGGCGAGCGGCGAGGCGTGCTCGCTCGGCTTCGAGCTGGCGGAGCTCGCTCTCGACCAGATCCAACTTGGTGGCGGACATCAATTCGAACATGTGTTCACCGTATCCTGCCGGTGAGACAAAAAAGGGGGGACGCCAAGAGAAGTCTGGGAATTTCTTTGAGGTCCCGAGCTCGAAGAGCTTGGAGGTCGCCAAGGTCTCGATGGCCGGGCGCTCGGTCCCTCCTTCGTTGGTTCGTCCCCGCTGCCACACACCCTCTCTCGGCGCTCCAGCCCGGCTGAGCGCTACCTCCACGGAGAGGAGGAAGCCTTCATGGCAGGCCAGGTATCAGCCTGCCCCGAACGCGCCCGGCATAGTCGGCGTACTCGGGATACAGGATTCGCAGGTAGCGCTCCTCGGTTCTGGCCTTGAGGTCGAAGAACAAGGCGAAGCCCACCGCGACCACGGCCGCCTCCCACGAGCCAAACGCGATCGACAGCCCTAGCAGCAGCGCCACCACGCCCGCGTAGGTCGGATGGCGGAGGAAGCGAAAAGGGCCCCCGGTTGCCATTGATGCCTGGCGGGGGATCGGGTCGACGGTCATGGCCGAGCCCAGTGCCCGTATCGCTCCGGCGAGCACTCCGAACCCGCCGGCCGCCAGTAACAGGCCGATGACCCGAGCCAGCCATCCCGGGTCGAGATCGCCGGTCGTGACCAACACCACAGCCCACACGACGCCCAGGAGCATCTGGCCGACGATCCAGGGCCGTCCCGAGGCGGCGAAGGCCAGGTCGGCGGCCCACACATCGGCAACTCTGACAACCCTCTGACGCCTAACCCCCGCCAACAGTCCGTTGGCCGTGCCCGAGTCGACTCGAGCCTCCGGCAACACTTCGGCCAACGGCTCGAGGACGAACCGCCGCTCGGGCGCCCGCGGGTGCGGAACGATGAGGTTGCCGGTGTTGATCACCTCGTCTCCGAACGTGATGAGGTCGAGGTCGAGGGTGCGCGGCCCCCAGCGAACCAGACGCTCCCGCCCTGCCTCCAGTTCGATCTGCTGCATGCCCGACAGCAGTTCGCTCGGACCAAGGTCCGTCCGCAGCGTGACCACCGCATTCAGGTAGGGGCCTTGGTCAGGGCCGCCGACCGGGGCGGTCTCATACAAAGAAGAAATCCCGACGACTTCGCCGAGTTGCCGCAGCCCGGCCAGGCCGGCACGCAAGTTTCCCAGCCGATCCCCCAGGTTGGACCCGAGGGCCACCGCCGCCAGCGTCATCCCCGCCTGCGACGGATGGTCACCGCCACGTCCGCCAGTTTGACCGGCATTGGCGCGTTTGGTTTGTGCACCGTCACCGTCACCGCTCGGACGCGGGGCTCGGACAACAACTCTTCGGCTACTCGCTCCGCCACGCGCTCGATCAGGTTCCAACGCTCGTTGGCAACGACGGAAGCAACCATGGCAGCGACTCCCCAGTAACTCACCGTGTCGGCCAGGTCGTCGCTCTCGCCGGCCTTGCCGAGGTCGAGCTCGAGCTCCGCGTCGACTACGAATATCTGGCCGGTCTCCTTCTCGTGCTCCTCGACGCCGTGGCGGGCAAAGACCTCGATGCCCTTGAGACTGATGCGATCGGAGGTTTGAGGCCCGAGGCGGCGGCGCCTGAAGCTCCCGCCCAGCTCGGGGTCGGGGGTGTCACCGCGGGCGATGACGGCGGCGCGGACTTCGTCGTACCCGATGTTCTTCGACCGCGCCACCTGTGCCGCGATCCCCTCCCCCTCCCGCATCAGCCCCAATGCGATGTGCTCGGTGCCGATATAGGCACTTCCGAGGCTGATCGCCTCGCGGAGCGACAATTCCAGCACCCGCTTGGCTCGCGGCGTGAAAGGAATCTGCCCGGCGGGAGCGCCGCTCTCTCCGGATCCGACCATCTCCACTACTGCTTGGCGCGTGGCCCCGAGCTCCAGTCCGAGCTCCCGGAGAGTCACACCGCCGGTTCCTTCCTCATCCGCCAACAACCCGATGAGCAAATGCTCGGTGCCGATCCAACCGTGGTCGAGGTCACGTGCCTGCTCCTGGGCCAGCACCACCACCCGCCGGGCTCGGTCGGTGAACCTCTCGAACACCTACGGAAGGCCGGCGCCGGGCACCAGGTTGCGGCCTTCGGGCCCGAGCGGCCGTTTCAGGATCTCCTGCACCACGGCCACCGCCAGGACCGGCTGCTCGACCATCCCCGACCACACGAGGTAGCCGGCCAGGATCCCGCCCACCGAGTCGTCGATGGTCTCTCGATGGAGGAGGACCTTGGTGGAAGGCTTGGCCATCACTTTGTGGATCAGCGAATAGACCTGCTCGGCCTCGTCGACCGTGACTTCGGGACCCAAGGAGAGCTTGTGCACCGCCAGACCGGCGTCCCGGTAGGCGGCGACGTTCTGGGTGGCGGGGAGCAGGGATATGACATCGGTGATGCCGGCGCCCCGCACCAGCCAGCTGATCTCCTCCTCACGACGCACCCGTCGGTGTTGGAAGCCCGAGCCCCCCACCCGCTCGGAGACTGCCAACCGCTCGGCGATCACCCAGGTGAACCCGCGCGGTATGAGTCCGGTGATCAAGCTCTGGTTTCCGACCGTTCCACCATAGCGGTGGCGATCGCGAGGGCCTCCCGAGATGCGGCAACATCGTGGACCCGAAAAATGGCTGCTCCCCGCTCGGCGGCGAGGGCGACGCTGACCGCCGTGGCCAGATCCCTCCTGGCGGGATCATCGATCCCTGTCAGCCGGCCCAGAAAGGTCTTTCGGGAGGTGCCGACCAGCACCGGATACCCCGTGCCCACCAGCTCACCCAGCCCGGCCAAGAGGAGGAGGTTGTGCTCCAGGGTCTTGCCGAACCCGATGCCCGGATCGATGGCAATGCGGTCTCGCTCGATTCCGGCTTCCTCGGCTCGGGCGGCCCTGGCAACCAGGTAGTCCCGAACCTCGGCCACGACATCGGCGTAGATGGGGTCCACCTGCATGGTGCGGGGGGATCCCTGCATGTGCATGAGCACCAACCCGGCGCCGGCCCCCGAGACCAACCCTGGCATGGCCGGGTCCGACAACGCGGTGACGTCGTTCACTACTTCGGCCCCGGCCTCGAGTGCAGGCTCTGCGACCCGGGACTTGGCGGTGTCGATCGACACGGCCAGGCCTTCCCCGGCCAACGCTTCCACCACCCCGATGACCCTCGCCAGCTCGTCGTCAGCGCTCACCTCGGCCGCGCCGGGTCTGGTCGACTCACCGCCGACGTCGATGAGGTCGGCCCCGGCTTCGGCCAGCGCCTTGCCATGTGCGATCGCCGCTTGCGGGTCCAGGAACGCCCCCCCATCGCTGAAGGAATCCGGGGTGACGTTGACGATCCCCATAAGGAGAGGCCGGTCGAGTGGCAGCGTGCGGGTTCGGAGCCGCCAGCCGCGGCTCATCCGGTGCCGTAGATCAGCGCCATCGCCTCCGCCCGGCTGGCCGGGTCTGTGTGCATGATCCCTCGCACCGCCGAGGTGACAGTCGTCGAACCGGCCTTCTTCACCCCTCGCATCGACATGCACAGGTGCTCCGCCTCGATGACAACGAGCACCCCGAGGGGGTTGAGCCGGCGTTGCAAGGCATCTGCCACTTGAGCGGTCAACCGCTCCTGCATCTGCGGGCGATGGGCGTAGCCCTCCACCAGCCGCGCGAGCTTGGAGAGGCCGGTGACCTGATCGCGGGGAATGTAAGCGACGTGAGCCTTGCCGTGGAACGGCGCAAGGTGGTGCTCGCAAACCGAATAGAAGGGGATGTCCCGCACCATCACGATCTCCTGGTAATGCTCATTGCCGAAGAAGGCGTCGATGTCGTCTGCCGGGTCCCGATTCAGACCGTCGAACACCTCGGCGTAGAAACGGGCCACGCGCTCGGGCGTGTCTGACAGGCCCTCCCGTTCCGGATCCTCTCCCAAAGCCTTCAGGATCTGACGGACGGCGTCGGCAATCGCCGCCTGGTCGATCTCGGCCACGCTCAGGAGCCGGGCAGGTCGGCTGGCTTCATACGCGGGAGCCCCATCTTCCGTGACTTCCGCGGTGGATCGGCAGCCTGCGGCTCGTCGCTCTCGCCCATTGCCGCCGGCTCGAGCGGGGCGGCCTCTACCGGCCCCTCCGGTCGCTTGATGCGGATGGCGCCGTCAGGGGCGTGCTCCCACTTCGGCACGTCGAAGAAGACCTTCGCCACTTCATCAGGCCCAACCGTCTCCTGCTGAAGAAGGAGTTGAACCATCCGCTCCATCGCCTCGCGATGAGTGTCGATCACGAGTCGGGCCTCCTCGTGGGCGGCAGTGATCAGCAGGCGCACCTCTTCGTCGATGAAGGCGGCGACCTCGTCGGAGTAGTCCTGCTGCTGGGTGTAGTCACGACCGAGGAACACCTCTCCACCCGGGCGCCCGTATTGCATCGGCCCGAGCCGATCGCTCATGCCGTACTGCATCACCATCCGGCGTGCGATCTCGGTCGCGTTCTTGATGTCGTTCTCGGCGCCGGTGGTGGGATCGCCGTAGATGACCTCCTCGGCTGTCCGCCCTCCCAGGAGCGTGGCCAGCCGATCGACCAGCTCTGACCGCCGGTGGATGTTCTTGTCGTGCGTGGGCAAGGCAAGCGTGTGACCGAGCGAGCGCCCACGGGCCACGATCGTGATCTTGTGAACCGGATCGGCCATGGGGAGCGCCCACCCGACCAGGGCGTGCCCGGTCTCGTGATAGGCGATGAGAACCTTCTCATCCTCGGTCATTACCCGGCTCTTTCGCTCCGGGCCGGACATGACCCGGTCGATAGCTTCCTCCACCTCGAGCATCGTGATGTGGGTCTTCCTCCGCCTGACGGTGAGGAGGGCGGCTTCATTGATGACGTTGGCGAGGTCGGCCCCGGTGAACCCCGGGGTGCGCCTGGCGATCACGTCGAGGTCGATGTCACCCGCCAGTGGCTTCCCACGTGAGTGGACTTCCAGGATCGCCTTGCGGCCGACGATGTCGGGCCCGTCGATGACGATCTGGCGATCGAAGCGGCCCGGTCGCAGGAGGGCAGGGTCGAGGATGTCGGGCCGGTTGGTGGCGGCAATGACGATCACACCGGTGTTGGTATCGAACCCGTCCAGTTCGACAAGCAGCTGGTTGAGGGTCTGCTCGCGCTCGTCATGGCCACCGCCGAGACCGGCACCACGATGACGGCCAACGGCGTCGATCTCGTCGATGAAGACGATCGCCGGTGCATGGGTCTTGGCCTGATCGAACAGATCACGCACACGAGAGGCGCCGACGCCGACGAACATCTCGACGAAGTCCGAGCCCGAGATCGAGAGGAAGGGCACTCCTGCCTCGCCTGCCACGGCCTTGGCCAGCAGCGTCTTGCCGGCCCCTGGCGGGCCGAACAGGAGGACGCCTTTGGGGATCTTGGCGCCAAGTGAGCGATAGCGATCGGGATTCTGCAGATAGTCCTTGAGCTCCTGCACCTCTTCGATCGCCTCGTCGAGGCCGGCCACGTCGGCGAATGTGACCTTGGGCTGCTCCTTGGTGACCATCTTCGCCTTGGCCTTCCCGAACTGCATCACGCGGTTACCGCTGCCCTGCATCTGCATGAACATGAAGACCATGAAGCCGAGCAGGAAGAGCCAAGGGAGCAGCCCGAGGATGATCGCCCAGAAGCCATCAGGTTGGTTGTCGGTGGTGAACGGGATGTCCTCCGTTCGGAGGGTCTCGGTCAGTTCACCCTCCCATCCGTCCGGATAGTCGGCGATCACGTCGTACCCACCGGCAGGCGAGCCGGTCAGGCGAGCCTCCACCTGATTGGAGCGGGCCAGGATCTCGGCCTGGGCGACCCGTCCTTCGTCAACCATGGAGAGGAACTCGGTGAGTGCTACCTCGCGCGGGGCCGACCACTGGTTGAACCAGGCCTGGGCGATCAGAGCCACCGCCATGATGGCGAATCCATAGATCAGCAGGGTGCGGACTGTTCGGTTCAACTCGAGCCCTTCCGGAAGCGAGCCGGCGACCTGTTCATGCTACGGGATGCGAATTCGTAGTGAAATCGGCTCACCTGTGGTCGGATCGGCCTATTC
This sequence comes from Acidimicrobiia bacterium, assembly GCA_036555105.1. Taxonomy (GTDB): domain Bacteria; phylum Actinomycetota; class Acidimicrobiia; order Spongiisociales; family ZC4RG35; genus DATBMA01. The sequence continues at coordinate 6,891 of DATBMA010000031.1, read as the reverse complement.
GGCCATGCCCTTGAGCCGCACGCCTCGACCCGGCTCAGCCTGCACCTTCCAGTACCCCGACATAGGGCAGGTTGCGATAGCGGCCGGCGTGGTCGAGGCCGTACCCGACGACGAATTCGGGCCCGATCCTGAATCCGACATACTTGACGTCCAGCGGTACCCGCTGGATTCCCTCTTTCAATAGGAGAGTGGCCACCTCGAGCGATGCGGGCTTGCGGACCCGCAGGCTCTTGAGCAAGTAATTGAGTGTCAGGCCCGAGTCGATGATGTCCTCGACGATCAGGACGTGGCGGCCGGTTATCTCCTGATCGAGGTCCTTGAGGATGCGGACCACTCCCGAGGTCTGGGTGGCGGCGCCATACGAGGACACGGCCATGAAGTCGAACTCCACGGGGAGATCGACGTATCTGGCCAGGTCGGCCATCACCATGAATGCCCCCTTGAGCACGCCCACCAGCAACAAGTCCTGGCCCTGATAGTCATCGGAGATGGTCTTGCCCATCTCGGCGAGCTTCGCCGCGATGTCCTCTTCCGTGATCAACGTCCTCACCTTGGCCACACCACCTCCTCGGCCGAGACCCAAAGGTAGCGGCGAGTCGATCCATCGACCCAACCCGCCGGGAGGCTACGGACCCCTGGGACCCAGACGATCTGTCCTTCGGATTCGACCACCGGCCAGCCTGCGGCGGACTGGCCGTCGATGCCACTCGACTTGATGGCTTCGATGAGTCGCTGGGAGCCTCCCGGCACGGAGAGAAGGTCCGATTCGGCCGGAGCCCGAACTGTGAGTGTGCGAACCCGCTCAGCATCCATGACCGCACGCCATGGCGAGAGAGGAAAGGCGGTCGGGCGCTGGTCGCTCACCTCGGCTTGGAGCTCGAAGCCACCCCAGGCGACCAGACCAGGGACCTCCCACTCGACGGGAGCCTCTTCGACGGGCAACGTCGGTCCGCGCTGTAGGACGAGCCATGGCCCATCCAGGACGACCTCAACGCCGTCGCTCATGGTCAGGCGACCTCGCTCACCGGTCAGAACTCCCAGCACCTCGGCGAGCTCGCCCGAAGATGGCGGGTGGGGCGGCCGCAGCCGCCTCAATGCCGCCCGAATGGAGTGCCTGGCTCGGCGATCTCCGACTGCCCACAGCGCTGCAGCCGGGAGCAGCAGATGCCCTCGGTCCTCCAGCGGTTCGACGATGTCATCGGCTATGGCGGCCGACTCGGAGGCGGCCATACGCGCCATCGAGGCGAGGCGGACGCTCAGGTTGGGGTTCCACTCCGCCTCGAGGCGTGGAATAAGCCCGGAGCGGAGGCGATTGCGGCGAAACGCCTGGTCCGTATTGGCCGGGTCCTCCCGCCATGGGAGGCCGAGCAGGCCCGCCAGCTCGCGGATCTCGGAGCGTCTGACATCCAACAGTGGCCTGGCGACCGGTGGCCTCACCGTGGGGATCCCCGCCAGCCCTTCGAGCCCCGAACCCCGCAACAGGTTCAGAAGGACCGTCTCGGCCTGGTCATCGAGGTTGTGGCCGGTCAGCAGCCACTCGCCCTGTTCCAGGTTCCCCAACAAGGCCGCGTACCGAGCCGACCGGGCCCTGCCCTCGGACTTCCCCCAGCCTGAGATCTCGAGGACTTCGAGCCCGAGCCCCAAGCGGGCGGCAATCGACCCGGCGGCACGCCGCATCTGATCGGAAGCGGGCAGACCGTGATGGACGTAGGCCAGCCGGGGGACGCTTCCGTGCTCCTGCGCGACCCACGCACACACTGCCGAGTCCGGACCGCCGCTCAGCGCCACTGCCACCCGCGGCCCGATCTGACTGAGGACGGGTCGGGCGGCGGTGGATACCGCCCCGCTCAGGCGGCGGAGCCGACCCTCTCCAGCCATTTCTCGGGCTGCTCGATCTCAGCCAGGTCGGGCAAGGACTGGGGGTCCTTCCAGGCCAGTGCCAGCTGGTCCCATCCGGCTGCCTGCTCGACCCCCTTTACGAAGCGAGCACCCTGCTCGTACTGGCGCATCTTCATCTCCAGGCCGGCGATGCGTAAGAGAGCCGCGGTCTTCGGGTCGCGCCGCCTGGCGCTGAGAACTGCCGACATGCGCGCCTGGCTCTTGTAGAGCCGCGCCCCGATTCGATCCATCACGACGTGTCCGTGGCCCTCGAGCAGGGACATGAGAGCTTGGACCCGGTCGAGCACTGCCTTCTGCTCGGCCCCGGCGAACAGCCCGATGACTCCGTTCTCATCGAAGATCGGACGGCGCTCTCGCCGGGCCGAAGCCACCTCGTCCACCACCCGCATGAGTTTCCCTGGATCGGGCTTGGCGCTGGCGACGAGCTCCTCGACCAATGACAGGAAGTAGGACCGAAGCCATGGCACGCCCGCGAACTGCGCCCGGTGGGTGGACTCATGCAGTGCGATCCACATACGGAAGTCGGAGGGCCGAAACTGATGCCGGCGCTCCAAGGCGAGGATGTTGGCCCCGACAAAGGCAACGGCGTCGCCAGAGTCGCCGGTCGGCAGCACCAGCTCGTACTGGCCAAGAACCCGACGCGACAGCGCGCCCAGGAGTGCTCCAGCCTCCACCGCCACCACCTTGCGGGCCAGCTCGGCTGAGGCCGAGTTGTTGCGGTCCTCCTGCTTGAGGCGCTCCTCGATCCGCGCCTCCAACGGGGCCAGGAGGTGGGCAAAGGAGGAGAGATTGCGCTCGGCCCACTCGGCCCGCGAGGTGACCAGCACATCCGGGGCACCGGTGCCGTCGAGCCCGGTCTCGACATGGACCAGCTCCGCGGCCCGGATGGTGATGCCAGGCATGGTGGCGGCGAGTTCCTTGCCGTGATAGGTCTCAGCCAGCGGGTAGGTCCCGGCCATTCTCCCGGCGACTTTCGCCGCCAGTGGCCAAGGGGTGCTCAATTGACCACGCGATACCGGTTGCGGACGACACGGCGGAAATACAGAATCACGGTCACGACGATCACCAGGGCTGCCAGCACAAGCCCGGTCGGCACCAGGTACCGGTACGTCCAGTCGGCCAGTGAATCGGCCTCGGCCACCGGGGTGACCGGCACGGCCGGCACGACTGTCACCGCGGTGGTCGTGGTTCCCCCACCGGTGGTTGTGGTCGTCTCCTCCTGGGCAAGGGCAGTGAGAGGGATCGAGAGCAGGGCCACCACCACGACCAGGAATGCAACCCGCACGGATTGAACCATCAGGTCAAGCGTAACGGAGGGCGCAGGCTCGGAAACGCCTCCAACCAATCAGGTTGTGTCCCGCTCCTTGGCGAGCATCTCCCTGAGGCGGCCCATCGCCTCGGCCGGGATCTCCTCCCCCAGCCGCTCCCTGACCACGATGCGGAGCCGTTGCTCGAATTCATACGCCTGCGGGCAGTAGGAGCAGGCCGCGAGATGGCGTTTGATGGTCAGCCGCCTCCACCAGGTCATTTCCTGATCCACATAGGTGTAGATCTCGGCCAGGGCTCGATCACATTTGTGCTTGCTCATGCGGGATGCCTATTCGTGTCCGGCGACCAGACCGCGTGCCCTGGCAAACTCGAACAACGCCTTCTCCAGTGCCTTTCTTCCACGATGGAGTCGGGACATGACGGTACCGATGGGGATGTCGAGGATGTCGGCGATCTCCTTGTAGCTGAGGCCCTCCAGATCGGCCAGAAGGACGGGGAGCCTGAAAATCTCCGGGAGAGACTCCACCGCAGCCCGTACGTCCTCTTCCACCAGGCCATCGAGCAGTTGATCCTCGGCGCTGCGGGTGCTGTCGCCTGGGGCCGCATCCGACAGCCGGCGGAAGAGATAGATGTCTTCGAGGTCTCCCAGCTCGACCTCGGCAGGCGCCCGATTGTCCTTGCGATATTTGTTGATGAAGGTGTTGGTGAGAATCCGGTAGAGCCAGGCCTTGAGGTTGGTCCCCGCCTCGAATGTGCCGTAGGCCCTGTACGCCTTGAGGAAGGTTTCCTGAACGAGATCCTCGGCATCGGAAGGATTCCGCGTCATGCGCAGCGCAGCCGCATATAGCTGCGACGCGTACGGAAGCGCTTCCTCTTCGAATCTGGCTTGATCGGCCATCAGAGCCGGGGAGGGGAATCGAACCCCTGACCTGCCACTTACGAGGCGGCTGCTCTACCGACTGAGCTACCCCGGCAATGAACGCGACCCGAGTGGGTCGCCAGTTCCATTCTGGTCGTGAACAACAGACTCACAGTCTCACAGTCGCACCGTCTCACAGTGACCCCACGACCGTGAGACCGTGAGACCTCGCGACCTCGAGACCTCGCGACCTCGAGACCGTGCGACCGTGCGACCGTGCGACGGTCTCAACTCTCGCCCAGCTTGGCGAACAGGTCGGCCAACAGGAGTTGGGGGCGCAGGTTGGCCTGCAGGTCGACCACCACGTCGAGCACACGGCCGGCGCTGGCCACCGCTCGCTCCGGGGTGACGATCGTCAGGTCGGCGTAGGGAATATCGCGATGGCGCACAGGTCCCCCCAACTGCAGCGAGGCCGAGTCGACGTACCACGAGGCCAGGATCTCGAGGCCCGATGAGAGCAGCGTCACTCTGGCCCGGCGGCGGGCGCGGTCTCTCCTGGTTGCGTCGGTCTCTTCAACGCCCACCCCAGACATCAGAGGCTCGGTCGCCACGGACATCTCCTCCGCAAGGAGGAAGGCGTCCCCAGGCTGGGCGCTCAGCCTCCCCGGAACCCCCAGCCATGCCGACCGGAACGAAGCCGCCTCCGGTTGGGTGGCAAGGGTCAGAGCCAGCCCGGGCCGGCCGCCGGAGACAGCTGCCACGGTGCGGGCATGGTCGAGGTCCAGGCCCCGGGTCGTGAGGCCGTCCACCAGCTCCTCCTCGGGAACCCGGCCGAAGTGAATGGTGCGGCAGCGACTGGCCACGGTGTCGGGGAGGTCGTCCTCAGAGTCCGCGACCAGGAGGAAGACCACCGGCGCCAGAGGCTCCTCCAGCGTCTTGAGCAGGGCGTTGGCGGCCTGCTCGGTCATCTCCCCCGCCTCCGGGAGGAGAAAGACCCGACGTGCGCCCTCCACCGGGGAGAGCGCAGAACGGGTGGCGATCTCGCGCGCCTGTTCCACCCCCACCCCGGTGCGGCCATCCTCAGCCTCGATGACGATCAGGTCGGGGTGGACGGAGGCCGCCGCCCGACGGCACGACGAGCATGGAAGGTCGTGGTCGCCGCCGGTCGGGCACAGCAGGTCGGCTGCGAACCGGCGCGCGACGGTCGCCTTGCCGACACCGTCGGCGCCGACGAACAGATAGGCATGAGTCGGCACCTTCTTCTCGCGCTCGAGGAGCTCCAGCACGCGGGAATGCCCGATCACCTGCTCAGCCATGAAGCCGCTCCTGCAGGATCTTCCAAGCCGCCTCCACCACGTCATCGACGTGGCGGTTGGCATCGACGATGACCACGCGCTCGGGCTCGGCATCGGCCAGCTGCCGGTAGGCGTCGAGTACGACAGTTTGGAATTCCATGCCCTCGTTCCCGATCCGGTCTGGGCGGGACTGCCTGCTCACCCCGGCCTCCGGCTCGACGGCAAGGACGATCACGAGATCAGGAACGGTGTTCTCGAGACCTGCCAGGTTGATGGCCCTCACCGGCCCTACCCCGAGCTCTCTGGCCACCCCCTGATAGGCGAGAGACGAATACAGGGAACGGTCGGTGATCACGACCGCGCCCGACTCGAGGGCCGGCCTGACCACCTCGGCCGCCAGTTCGGCCCGCTGGGCGGCGAAGAGAAGGGCTTCTGCCCAGGGGGACATGTGGCCCTGGTCGAGGACCAGCTGGCGAATGCCCTCTCCCAGGGCGGTCCCACCAGGCTCCCTGACGATCAGCACCGTGCGGCCCATGCCCTCGAGGCGCTCGGCCAGTGCCGCCGCCACCGTGGTCTTTCCGGCCCCCTCGCCCCCCTCCAGGGCCAGGTAGAAGCCCGAATTGGCCCCTGAACCGACCCCAAGCAGATCTCCTGGGCCAGACATCACCGAATTGACATCGATGCGAGGACGGTAAACAGTGGAATGGTCCCGGGCCCCATCAAGTCAACTGTTCCCGGTGGCCCCAAGGCTGTCAACTATGGCCAGACCACTCATCATCGTCGAGTCTCCGACCAAGGCCCGCACCATCTCCTCGTACCTGGGTGACGAGGCGACGGTGGAGGCCTCCATGGGCCACGTCCGCGATCTCCCTAGAGCTGCGGACGAGATCCCTGCCAAGTATCGGGGCGAGGCCTGGTCGCGCCTGGGGGTGAACGTCGACAACGGGTTCGAGCCGGTATACGTCGTGCCCCGCGAGAAGAAGGAGCGGGTAAAGCAGTTGAAGTCGGCACTGAGCAAGGCCGAGGCCCTCTACCTGGCGACCGACGAAGACCGGGAAGGGGAGTCGATCGCCTGGCATCTGGCGGAGGTGCTCTCGCCCAAGGTCCCGGTGCACAGGATGGTCTTCCACGAGATCACCGCCCCGGCGATCCGGGAGGCCTTCTCGCATCCCCGCGAGCTCGACCGTGATCTGGTGGAGGCGCAGGAAGCACGGAGGATCCTCGATCGTCTGTATGGATATGAGGTCTCGCCGGTCCTGTGGCGGAAAGTGAAGCAGGGGCTCTCCGCCGGGAGGGTGCAGAGCGTGGCAGTGCGGATGGTGGTTGAGCGGGAACGGGAGCGGATCCGTTTCAGATCAGCCTCGTACTGGGACCTCGAGGGCGAGTTCACGCCGGAGAACGATCCGGATACCACCTTCCCCGCCACGTTGGTCGAGGTGGACGGAATGAGGGTGGCCCGTGGTGATGACTTCGACGAGCAGGGCCGGGCCAATCCCGAGGTACTGGTGCTGGACGAGGCTGCCGCCGTTGGTCTCTCCGAAGGCTTGGCGCAAGCGGGCTTCTCGGTGC
>DATBMA010000019.1:0-28492 GCA_036555105.1 Acidimicrobiia bacterium | reverse complement strand
TGCATCTCCGCTACCGCCCTGTGTGAGCCGCCTCACTTCCCTATGCGACCGTGAGACCGTGCGACCGTGCGACTGTTCGACCATGCGACGTGCGACGTGGGACCGTGCGACGTGGGACCGTGCGACGTGCGACCGTGAGACCGTGAGACCGTGAGACCGTGAGACCGTGAGACCGTGCGACCGTGAGACGTGAGACGTGAGACTCCTCGTATGCCGGGTCTTAGACCCGTCGAACTAGCCTTACCCCGGTCGCTGGGCCCCCGTAGCTCAGAGGACAGGGCAGGAGATCTCTAAGCAGTTGAGCGCAGTGGGGTTCGGGTCGTTCGACGGGTAGCCTTTGCCCTCCGCGGCCCCCGTAGCTCAGAGGACAGAGCAGGAGCCTTCTAAGCTCTTGGCCGGGGGTTCGAATCCTCCCGGGGGCGCCCGGTTCGAGCCTCTTCATGGTGGCCGTAGCTCAGGTGGTTAGAGCGCCAGGTTGTGGCCCTGGAGGTCGGGGGTTCAAGTCCCCTCGGTCACCCCACCAAGTCCGTAATCGAAAGGAACCCAGCCGATGACCGCCTCCGTCCGTGAGACGGCCCCGCACGAATCCGTCGTGACTTTCCGCCTGGAGGACGCCGAGATCGACGCGGCCAAGGTGACGGCGGCGAGGCGACTGGCGGCGGAGATGAAGGTGCCCGGCTTCCGCCCCGGCAAGGCCCCGCTGAAGGTGGTCGAGGCGGCGGTGGGGGCGGCCAGGCTGAGGCGAGAAGCGGTCGAAGATCTGATCCCGCCCCGGCTGTCCGATGTCTTGAAGGACGATTCCCTGGTCCCGGCGATCACCCCGACCCTCGAGCGTATGGACGACATCGAGGGCGGAGTCGAGGTCGAGGTGCGAGTCACCACCTGGCCCCGGCTGGAAGTCGTGCCCGAATACAAGGACCGGGTGGTCGAGGTCGACAGCCCGGAGCTGACCGAGGACGACGTCGAGTCCCAGTTGACCCGGATGCGAGAGCAGTTCGCCATCCTCGAGACGGTCGACCGCCCTGCCGTCGAGGGCGACTTCGTGTCGCTGGATCTGGCCGCCACCAACCCGGAAACCGACGAAGCGGTCCCGGAGGCGAGCGCCACCGAGCTCCTGTACGAGGTCGGGTCCAACGGCCTGGTTGATGGCATCGACGTCCAGCTGCTGGGGAAGCTCGCCGCCGACGAGGTGACTTTCGCAGGGGAGCTGCCGAGCGGGTTCGGTGAGAGGGCGGGAACCCCGGTGACTTTCAAAGTCACCGTCAACGAGGTGAAGGAGCGGGTCCTCCCCGACCTCGACGACGCCTGGGTGGCCGAGAACACAGAGTTCGACTCGATCGAGGAGTTGCGCACCGAGCTGAGCCGGCGTCTGGCCGGTGCCAAGACGGCTGCCGTAGTCCGGCAGTTCCAATCGCGAGCGTTGGATGACCTTGTCGACCAGGTCGAAGTCATCCTCCCGCCTGCCCTGGTGGAGGCCGAAGCCGAGGAGATCCTCCACCGCTTCGTGCATCGACTCGAGGATCAGGGCCTGACTCTCGAGGACTACCTGACCGCCACCGGGCTCGATCAGGGCTCACTCGGGTCGGACCTGCAAGCCCAAGCTGAGCGGGAGCTGAGGACTCGGCTGCTCCTTGAGGCCGTGGCCAGGCAGGAGGACATCCAGGTCGCCCCGGAGGAGGTGGCCGCCCTGGGCGAGGCCCTGGCCACCCGTTCGGAGCGCCCGCAGGAGGTGCTGGAGGCGCTCAGGGACCCCTCGCGATTGATGTCCCTGGCCAGTGATATTCTGCGCGACAAGGCCTTGGGAGTGATCGTTTCCTCCGCCGCAGCCGTCGATGCCGCCGGGCGGCCGGTGTCGCTGGACTTGACCACCGAAGAAGAGATCCGGGTCGCAGAGGAGGTCGAAGGCGAGGTCGTGGAAGCGGAATTGGTCCAGATGGAAGGGCCCCAGGTCGTGGAAGCCGAGATAGTCAGGCCCGAGGAGAGTTGAATGGGAGTCCCACGGATCGGAGATGGTATGGAAACCCAGCGGACCATGAACTACGTGATACCTACGGTGTTCGAGCAGACGAGCCGCGGCGAGCGCTACTTCGACATCTACAGCCGGTTGCTCAAGGATCGAATCATCTTCCTTGGCACCCCGATCGACGACACGATCGCCAACCTCATCATGGCCCAGCTGCTCCACCTGGAGAGCGACGACCCTGACAAAGATGTCTACCTCTACATCAACTCGCCGGGTGGCTCCATCACCTCCCTCTTCGCCATCTACGACACCATGCAGTACATCAAGCCGGATGTGAACACGGTCTGCATGGGGATGGCCGCGTCGGCGGCGGCCGTGATCCTGGCGGGCGGAGCCCCAGGCAAGCGCTTCTGCCTCCCTCACGCCCGTGTGATGCTCCATCAGCCCCACGGCGGCGCCCAGGGTCAGGCCAGCGACATCGAGATCCAGGCGCGACTGATCGTGCAGATGCGGGAGCAGCTCAACGAGATCCTCTCCAAGCACACCGGGCAGAACATCGAAAAGGTGTCATCCGATACCGAGCGCGACTTCTGGATGACCGCCAACGAGGCCCACGGCTACGGGGTCGTCGACTCAATTCTGACGCGGCGGGAGTTGGCGGCGGTAGCCTCCAACTAGCCCGGCCACCCCAGGAGACACTGCGATATGGCGAAGTTCGGCGAAGGCAGCAGCGACATCCTCAAGTGCAGCTTCTGCGGCAAGTCCCAGAAGCAGGTGCGCAAACTGATCGCCGGGCCAGGGGTCTACATCTGCGACGAGTGCATCGAGCTCTGCAACGAGATCATCGAGGAGGAGCTGACCTCACCCCAAGAAATCAACTTCACCGAGCTCCCCAAGCCGGTTGAGATCTCCACCTATCTCGACGACTATGTCGTCGGGCAGGACGCCGCCAAGAAGAAGCTGGCGGTGGCGGTCTACAACCATTACAAGCGGGTTCGATCCGGTGAAGGTCGCCGTGACGAGGTGGAGCTCCAGAAGTCCAACATCGTCCTCATCGGTCCCACCGGCTGCGGCAAGACCTTGCTAGCGCAGACTCTCGCCCGCCAGCTGAATGTTCCGTTCGCAATAGCCGACGCCACTGCGCTGACCGAGGCCGGCTACGTGGGTGAGGACGTCGAGAACATCCTTCTCAAGCTGATCCAGGCGGCCGACTTCGATGTCAAGCGGGCCGAGCAGGGGATCATCTACATCGACGAGATCGACAAGATCGCCCGCAAGGCGGAGAACCCCTCGATAACCCGCGACGTCTCCGGCGAGGGTGTGCAACAGGCGCTTCTCAAGATTCTCGAGGGGACCGTCGCCTCGGTGCCTCCCCAAGGTGGGCGCAAACACCCCCACCAGGAGTTCATCCAGATCGATACCTCCAACATCCTTTTCATCTGTGGCGGCGCTTTCGCCGGGCTGGAAGAAGTCGTGGCTAATCGGGTGGGGCGCAAGACCGTGGGTTTCGGCGCCGAGGTGCGCAGCCGCCGCGAGGTGCGCCCGGCGGAGCTGCTGGCGCAAGTCATGCCGGAGGACCTCATCAAGTATGGATTGATCCCCGAATTCATCGGGCGCCTGCCGGTGATGGCCACCGTCGACGACTTGGAACGATTGCAGCTCGTTCAGATACTCACCGAGCCGAAGAACGCCCTCACCAAGCAGTACGCGCGGATGCTGGAGATGGACGGGGTGGACCTGGTGTTCACCGAAGACGCGTTGGAAGCAGTCGCCGATCTCGCCATGAAGCGCGGCACCGGGGCCCGCGGCCTGCGAGCGATCCTCGAGGAGGTCCTGTTGAACACGATGTTCGACCTCCCGTCGCGTTCCGATGTGGCCAAGGTGGTCGTGGACGAGCAGGTGGTGCGGGAGAAGGCCAACCCCACCCTCGTACCCTTGCCCGCCGAGCAGGCTCGGGAGCGCTCGGCCTAGCAGACGGCCGCCGGATCATCCGGCGCGCAAACCGGCCCAGCGGCCCATGTCATGCGGTCCACGGCCCATCTCCGATTGGTATTGTGCCGCAGCCGGGAGACCGGCGACAGGCGGGACAAATCCGCCGGCTCCTCAGGGGGAATTGCTGCAATCAGTGGCTGCTCTCACCCGGAGTGGCAGGCGGGGGAGGCGTTGACCTTCATCCCAGAGAAACGGGCACCGGGGGATGGGGCGAGCGATTGGTGCGACCGGCCTCCCGCCATACAAAGGCATCGGAGGATTGGGCATGAAGGGGCTGGGTGCGAGGCGAACCTCTGGTTTCGCCGCCCTAATGGTCTTGTTGGCGGCGGTATTCATCGCCGTGTCGGGTCCGGCGGCTTTCGCGGGGGGCGATGGTTACTCGCCCTGCAAGAGCGATGGTTGGAACGGCCAGTACTGGAAGCTGACGTTCAAGGACGGCGCGCCAGACGACATTCTCACCAACGTCGGTGAGGAGGCGATCGACTGGTCTGTCCAGGTCACCAATGGGCAGCTGTCGGGTTTGGCTTGGACCAACCAGCACAGCAAGTCCGTCATCAAGATCGTCGTCAAGGACGGGGGCACTACCGGATACCAAGGCTCCTGGGGCACCGGAGAAGGCGGCCTGATCCCGATCAACGACGGGGTCAGCTTCGTGATCTTCTGCTTCTGCCACCCGAAGCCGACCACCACCACCTCCCGCCCGACCACGACCAGTTACCCGACGACCACCCACCATCAGACCACGACCACCAGCGGTGGAGGTGGGACCACGACTTCTCAGGCGACCACCACGTCGCAGGCCACCACGACGAGTAGCGGCGGGGGTGGGACCACGACTTCCCAAGCAACCACCACGTCGCAAGCCACGACCACCACGTCGCAGGCCACGACCACGACTTCGCAGGCCACCACGACGAGCAGCGGAGGTGGGACGACGACCTCTCAGGCGACCACTACCACTGGAGAGATGACGACGACCAGTGAGGTGAGCCCGACCAGCACTCAGATCACCACGACCACCACCGGCGGCGGGACCACCACCACTGCAGGCGGCGGCGGGACCTCGACCAGCGCAGGCACCGGGTCCACGGAGACCACCGAGGGGCCAACCGTGAGCGGGATCCAGGTGGAGAGCACACTGCCCGGCACCGGCTTGGACTCAGGCACTTTCGCCCCGTTCGGGCTGCTGTTGCTGGCGGCCGGGTTCTCGCTGCTGGCACTGGCGAGACGGGGCGAGGAGCGCTCGACCAAGGTCGAGGAGTGGAAGGAAAACTAGAAAGGGGTTTCACGTCGCACGTCGTGCGTGCCTCTCGCGTGAGACGTGAGACGTGAGACTTAATACTTGAGGCTCAAGGAACAAGTCTTCTTCCGCGCTAGTCACCCCGGTGGGGATTGGATTGGTGCCGTGGCCCACACCGCTCGTCACCTACTCTGAGCGGCGGACGACCACAAAACGTGGTCGGGTGTGGGAGGCGACGAGCTCGGTCCCGAATTCGGGCACCATGGGACCGAAGCGAGCCAGTGGTGCGACCGACCCCGCCTGGAGTTTGGCCAGGAGGGATAGATGAAGAGGCGGCTGGCGGGTTGGGCGACGGCGACATTCGTGGCGCTGTCGGTCTCTACCGGGGTGATCGGAGGCCTGGCACCGGCCTATGCGCATCATCCCGAGATAACGGCGACGGTGCTTTGCCAGGATGGCGAGATCGTCATCGAGTGGACCTCCAAGTCGTGGAAGCAGGACCCGAACAGCGATGGCGAGTCCGGCAACCCCGACATCAGGATCTATTTCGACGGCGTTCAGGTAGCCAAGGGCGCATACACCTCAGCCAACGGTTACGAGTTCAGCGGCACCAATCCGTGGCCCGATCTGGACGACTCACATGTGGTGGTCAAGGCGTTGGCAGTCGCCGCGTTCAACAACGGCAACAGCCAGGGCGAGTACCGGACTGTGACGGTCGACCTGACGTGGGACATCAAGAAGGAATGCTGCCCGGAAGAGACCACCACGACCACGATCGAGGAAACGACCACAACCACGATCGAAGAGACGACCACAACGACGATCGAAGAGACGACGACGACGTCCGAGCCGGAGTCCACGACTACGACCGCGGCCCAGACCACAACCACGGCCGAAGTCGAGGGGACTACGACCTCGGCGCCAACGTCGAGCACGGCCGCTCCGACCACTGCGACCGTAGGCGGCAAGCAGGTGGAGGAGTTGCCGATGACCGGCATCGATCACATGACACTGGCAGGGGCAGCTGCCGTGCTGATGATCGCCGGCTTCTCCCTCAGCACGTGGGGGAGGAAGAGGGCGGAAGGGGAAGGTGGGGAGACCCTAGGGTCTTGACCCCAACCGTTCATCGAGAAGGGCCCCGGTAACCTCCGGGGCCCTTCTCATTTCTATGGACTACTCGGCTGCAGTCGACTACCTAGACAACCACATCGGCATGGGGGTGAAGCCCGGCCTCGAGCGGATCAGCGGCCTGCTGGCGCTGATGGGAAACCCCGAAGAGTCCTATCCGATGATCCATGTCGCCGGCACCAACGGCAAGACCTCGACCTGTCGGATGGCGACCGTCCTGTGCCTTGCCCATGGCCTTTCAACCGGCACCTTCATCTCCCCCCACCTGGAACGGGTGGAGGAGCGGTTCTCACTCGATGGCCGCTACTCATCCCAGGAGCAATTCGCCCAGGCGGTGTCCGATGTTGCGGCCTTCACCGAGATGTTCGAGGACCGGGACTCGCTGACGTACTTCGAGCTGACCGCAGCGACCGCATATTCGTGGTTTGCCGATCAGGCCGTCGATGTGGCAGTGGTCGAGGTGGGGTTGGGTGGGCGGCTGGACGCAACCAATGCCGCCCGCGGGGAAGTGACCGTGGTGACCGGCATCGACCTCGACCACACCGAAATGCTCGGGAACACGCTGGCGGCCATCGCCCGGGAGAAGCTCGGCATCGTGAAGGAAGGGTCGATCCTGGTGACGGGCCCGCTCCCCCCGGATGCCGCGGCCGAGGCCGAGGGGGTGGTCCGGGCTCTGGACGTCGAGCACTATGCGTTCGGGCGCGACTTCAGCGTGGAAGTCGAGCTCGGGGTCGGGGGTTGGTTGTGCCGCATCAACGGCATCCACGACACCTACGAGGACGTGTTCCTCCCGGTCCACGGCCGCCACCAGACCGTGAACCTGGCGGTGGCGGCGGCAGCGGTGGAGGCCTTGCTCGGGAGGTCGCTCGACCCGGAAGCCGTGGTCGATGGGGCGTCGGTGATTTCCTGTCCGGGGCGGTTGGAGGTCGTCTCCTCTGGACCCTTGACCCTGCTGGATGGGGCCCACAACCCGCAGGGGTTCCGGACCCTGGCCTCGTCGATCCAGGAGGAGTTCCCTGCCGGCCGGTGGGTGCTGGTGACTGCGGCCATGAAGGACAAGGATCTCGAGGGGATGTTCACCCCCCTGCGCGGGCGGATTGACTCATTCGTCGCCACCACGGTCGACTCACCGCGCGCCGTCCCCGCGTCCGAGCTGGCCGCCGCGTTGGCTGGACACCTCGAGGTGGAGGGCGACTGGGTGCCGACCCCTGCGGCCGCGCTCGACCTGGCCACCGCGATGGCCGGCGACGATGGCTCGATCCTGGTAGCAGGATCCCTGTATCTGGTCGGTGCGGTGCGGTCGCTCGTGCTCGGGGACGGCACAGTCGACCGCAACGAGCGATGAGGCGGCCCGGTCCCACCCGCCATTAACGTCGCCGCAGTGGCTCTCGAGCGAACCTTCATCATGGTGAAACCGGACGGGGTGGCCCGCGGGCTGGTGGGCGAGATCGTCGGTCGCTTGGAGCGCAAGGGCCTCCGGCTCGAACGTCTCGAGCTGCGCACCCTCGAGCGTGAGTTCGCCATGCGGCACTACCGCGAGCACGAGGGCAAAGGCTTCTTCGAGGATCTGATCACATTCATAACCTCGGGACCGGTCGTCGCCTCCGAGTGGTCTGGTGAGGGTGCCATCGGAGTGGCCCGCTCGGTGATTGGCGCCACCGATCCCAAACAGGCCGCCCCAGGCACGATTCGGGGCGACTTCGGCCTGGAGGTCACGTTCAACCTGGTCCACGGCTCCGACGGCCCCGAGAGCGCGGCCCGGGAGCTGGCGCTCTTTTTCGGCTGAGGCCGGATGGCGCATCTAGCTCGCCCCGCCTAGACTCGCCCGACTTCCGGTTTTCCCTGTTTCCATGGCCGAATCACTGTTTTCCTTTGCGGGCCAGGACATGGCCATCGATCTGGGCACTGCCAACACGCTCGTATTCGTGCGCGGACAGGGCATCGTCCTCAACGAGCCATCGGTGGTCGCCATCAACACCGACAACGGAAGGGCGCTGGCGGTGGGTATGGACGCCAAGCGGATGATCGGCCGGACGCCGGCTCACATCAGGGCCATCCGTCCCCTTCGCGATGGTGTGATCGCCGACTTCGACATCACAGAGAAGATGCTCCGTTACTTCATCCAGAAGGTCCATCGGCGACGCTGGGCACGCCCCCGGATCGTGGTGGCCGTGCCATCCGGCATCACCCCGGTCGAGCGTCGTGCCGTGGAAGAGGCTGCGTACCACGCTGGCGCCAGGCGCGCCTACACGATCGAGGAGCCGATGGCGGCGGCGATCGGATGCGGGCTGCCCATTGGCGAGCCATCGGGATCGATGGTGGTCGACATCGGTGGCGGCACCACCGAGGTGGCGGTGATCTCCCTCGGCGGCATCGTGGTCAGCCGCTCCATTCGGGTCGGGGGCGACGAACTCGACGAGGCGATCATCGAGTGGGTCAAGAAGGAATACAACATGCTGCTGGGCGAACGGACCGCCGAGCAGGTGAAGATGGCGATCGGCTCCGCCTGGCCATATCCCGATGAGCCTTCGGCGGAGGTGAGGGGACGCGACCTCATAACCGGCCTTCCCAAGACAATCCTTCTCTCCAGCCCCGAGATCAGAGAGGCAATCGAGGAGCCCACTCAGGCGATCGTCGACGCCGTCAAGTACACACTCGACAAGACCCCGCCCGAGTTGGCTGCCGACATCATGGAGCGGGGGATCATCATGGCTGGGGGAGGCGCACTGCTGGTCGGGCTCGATGAGCGACTCGCTCACGAAACCGGCATGCCGATCGTGACCGCCAAACGACCACTGCAATCGGTGGCGATCGGCTCCGGCAAGTGCCTCGAGGAGTTCGAGACGCTGCTCTCGTCCTCCGCCAGGCCCTGATCGATCGAGTGATGATCGAACGAGAGCTGCGACGGGACCGCACCCTTCCCACGTTCATCACCCTGCTGGTGCTGGCTTTCCTGCTGATGACCTTCGACGTGCGGTCGGCCGGTGGGGGGATGGGCCTCTCACTGCGGGTGACGGCACAGGAATTGACGGCCCCGCTCCAGAAGCTGGCGGCTGCCGTCATCGATCCCGCCGTTGACCTGATCGAGGGGGTGGCGGGGGTGGCTGCCCTGCGGGCCGAGAACGAGACCCTGCGCAACGAGGTGGCGAGGTTGCAGGGTCAGCTGGCCGGCAGCGCAGACGACCTGGAGCGCCTCCGGGTCCTCGAGGACCTGTACGACCTGCGTCTGGCCGGTCTGGAGGGGGCCCGCACCGAGGCCAACGTGATCGGCCGCCCCGATCCGTTCGACCCGAGCCTGATCATCGACAAGGGATCACAAGACGGGATAGTGGCCGGCCAACCGGTCGTCGACTCGCAGGGCTATCTGGCAGGCCAGGTGGTGACGGTGTCATCCGGCTACGCCACCGTGGTGCCGGTGACCCAGAGCCGGGAGGCCGTGACCGTCCTCGCCAGGGGACAGGTGGGCACGCTGCAGAGCGTGATCGGGTCGGACGAGATGAACCTCGAGATCTTCGACGCCCACGAGCCGCTACTGCCGGGCGACCTCGTGCTCACCTCCTCTGTATCGGTCAGCTTCCCGGCCGGCATCCCTGTAGGTGAAGTGATCGCGCCGGCCGAGATGGAGGGGACCGCCTTGACCGCCAGGGTCAAGGCCTTCTCCGACCCCGAGCGCCTGCGGGTGGTCGTGGTCCTCGCCTGGCCGACGGATCCGTCACTGGTAGGAGAGGAAGAGCCGGCGACGGCGACCACGCTTCCCGCCGCCACGCCCGACTCCTCCACCACCCTCACCACCGCTCCATGAGGTCGATTCGGCCGCTGTTGGTCACCCTCGGCCTCAGCTTGGTCGCCTTGGTTTTGCAGGCGACGCTGTTCCGGAGGATCAGGTTCGTCGCTCCCGATCTGGTGATGCTGGTGGTGATCCTGGGAGCGCTGTGGCTGCGGCCGGAGTTGGCGGTCATAGTCGGATTCGTGGCTGGTCTGCTGGTCGACCTGATCGTGGCAGGGGGGGTGTTGGGACTACGCGCCCTGGCCTACACGGTGGTCGCCTACGTGGCCTCCCGCACCAAGAACCGCACCGACATCGGACCGTGGGCAGTGGGAGTGTGGGCAGCCCTCTTGAGCATCCTCGGGGTGGTGGTCTTCCTCGTCCTCGGCAGCCTTTTCGGCGAGGCGGCCGAACTGGGGGAGAACGCCGTCCGCAGGCTGATCCAGGTGCCTTTGATAAATGGCATCCTGGCTACCCTCCTCTCCGGTTGGGTGGGGCGGTTGATTGCCGGAAGGAGAGTGGCGGCTTGAAGTTCTCTTCCCGCCTCGTCATCGTCTCCGGGCTCTTCCTCTTGATGTTCTCGGCGTTGGGAATCCGGCTGTGGTTCATATCGATCGCCCAGGGAGCGCAGAGCGCCCAGATCGTGGAGGATCAGACCTGGATCGAGATCCCCACTCAAGCTCCACGGGGGGAGATCGTCGACCGCACCGGCCAGCTGCTCGTTACCAGCCGCTTCGTGCCGGCGGTGGTGGTCGATCGCCGTTTCATAAACACCGATCAGGCTGTCGACCTGCAGCAGCGGCTGTCGGGGCTGCTGGGCATGCCAGTGGGGGAGATCCAGGCCGCCTACGACAAGGCGGGGATCAACGCCCGCTTCCGGCTCGCCACGGTGACCACCGACACCGCATATCGGGTGACCGAGCAGCTGTCCGACCTGCCCGGGGTGAGCATCGAGAAGGTGCCGGAGCGGGTCTATCTTGTCGGCCCCACGATGGCCCATGTGATCGGCCACCTCGGATTTCCCGATGAGGCCGATCTCGAGGCCCGGCCCGACCTCGACCTCAACGTGCGCATCGGCCAGACCGGTGTCGAGAAGGTCTACGACGAGCTGCTGCTCGGGACCAATGGCGACCTCGCTCTCCGGCTGAACCGCCGCGCCGAGGTTGTGGAAGAGCGGCCCCCGGTCGCATCGGTGCAGGGCGACACCATCCATCTCTCGCTCGACCTCCAACTGCAGGAGCTGGTCGAGTCGGCGCTGGAACAGGGAGTGGCCCTCTCCAACCAGGTCAAGCAGCAGGAGAAGTCGGAGGGAATCGACTTCAAGCACGAGACCGAGCGGGCGGCGGCGGTGGTGCTCGACGTGAAGACCGGGGCAGTGCTCTCGCTCGCGTCGTACCCCGACTTCGACCCCTCTCTGTTCGTCACCGGGGTCGACCCCGACACTTTTGCCCTGCTCCAGCAGGAGCAGGCCTTCAACAACCTGGCGGTGAGCGGCCTCTACCCACCTGCCTCGACGTTCAAGGCGATCACATACGTCGCCGCCGAGGAGGAGGATCTCCCGCTCGACAGTCCCAACTACGACTCCGAGACCGGTCTGGTCCATTGCAACGGTCGGATGGAGCTGCCTGGGTTCGAGGAGGGCAGCCCGCAGGTCTTCAATGATTGGTACACCGGCGACAAGGGCTGGCTCAATCTCCACCAGAGCTTCGAAGAGTCATGCAACATCTACTTCTGGACCGTGGCCCTCGGCACCTGGCGCAACTACAAGGACACGGATCAGGAAGACATCATCCAGGACTGGGCGCGGTCGCTCGGCTTCGGCGAGGCCACCGGCATCGATCTCACGGCGGAGGCATCGGGAATCGTGCCCGACCGGGCCCTGTTCGACCAGTGGAAGGAAGAGCAGGTAGAGAACCCGGATGAGCCGGGCAGGCTCGATCCCCGCCGGCTCGAGCTGGAAGATGGCCCCTGGGTGGGCGGCGACCTCATGAACCTCGCCATCGGGCAGGGAGAGCTCATCGCCACGCCGCTGCAGATGGCGGTCGCATACTCCGCCATGGTGAACGGTGGAGATGTCTGGCAGCCATACGTCGTGAGCGAGATCGAGCGCCGCGATGGCGAAATAGTGAGGCTGACCGAGCCAACGCTGCTCCGCCATGTCGACATGAGCCCCACCACCACTGCCTCGTTGTTGACCGACCTGAACAAGGTGGTCACCACCGGCACCGCCGCCCGTGCCTTCGAGAGCTTCGGCCCCGGGCTCGACCAGGTGGGCGGCAAGACCGGCACCGGGCAGACCAACGCCAACAACGACAATCACGCCTGGTTCGCCGGGGTGGGCCCGCTCGACGACCCCCGCTGGGTGGTGGTGGTGCTGATCGATGAGGGCGGCAGCGGAGGGCGCATCGCCGCCCCGGTCGGGCGCTACATCATGCAGTACCTGATGGGAGTCGAGCCAACGCCGATCACTGCGGGCGAGAAGGCCAACTGATGACCCTGCTCGCCCGTCCCGATGCCCCGGCCGCCATCGCCGAGAGGCGCCGCAACCGTCCCGACCTGATCCTGCTGGCGGCGATGATCATCCTCGCTTCGGTGGGGCTGCTGATGATCTATTCGGTCACAAGGGTCGGCCTGGAACGGAGCGATCTGCCCGCCTCGGTGTCGATGGAGCGCCAGATGATCTTCGTCGCCGCCGGGCTCATCGCCTTCCTGGTGGCCTCTCTCATCGACTACCGGGAGTACAGCCACCTGGTGCCATACATCTACGGAGTCGTGCTCTTCCTGCTGGGCGTGGTCTTCCTCTTCCCGGCCGTGAAGGGGGCGCAGCGCTGGATCGACCTTGGGCCCTTCCAGCTGCAGCCGTCGGAGTTCGCCAAGATCGCTTGCGTCATCGCGCTGGCGGGAGTCCTCTCGAGGCCCAGGGTCAAGCTTCCATGGTTGGTGATCGGACGCGTGCTGCTTCTCGTCGCCATCCCCGGCGTCCTGATCTTCCTTCAGCCCGACCTCGGCACCATGCTGGTGTTCGGATTCGTCACGCTGGTGATGCTCTTCATGTCCGGGCTCTCCGGGCGCCAGATGCTGGTCCTCTCGGGAGCGGCCGCTCTCGGCACGTTCGCCATATTCCGCCTTGGCCTGGTCCGCGACTACCAGCTCGACCGTCTCCGGGTCCTGCTGGATCCTGCCCTGGACCCGCAGGGAATCGGCTGGAACCTACGACAGTCGCGGATCGCCATCGGCTCGGGCCAGCTCCTGGGGAAGGGCCTCTTCCAGGGCCAGCAGACCAACTTCGAGTTCGTGCCCGAACAGGGGAGCGACTTCATCTTCACCGCGGTCGGCGAGCAGCTCGGGTTCGTCGGCGGGATCCTGCTGGTGCTGGCCTATGCGCTCATCGTATGGCGGCTCCTGGTTATCGCCACCAACTCCCGGGACCGCTTCGGGGCGATGATCTCGGTAGGGGTGGCGGCGATCATCGCGTTCCACGCCTTCATCAACATCGGGATGACGATGGGGATCATGCCCGTCACCGGGCTGCCCCTCCCCTTCGTCAGTTCGGGGGGGTCTTCATTCCTCGCGTTCGCGTTCGCCCTCGGCATCGCCAATTCGGTGTGGCTTAGGCGCTCTCCATTGCCGGCCGAGTATCGGGACAGCTGATGCTTCGCCGCCCCCAGGACGGCTGGGTGGAGGTCATATGCGGACCGATGTTCTCGGGCAAGAGCGAGGAGCTGATCAGGCGGGTCACCCGGTCCCGAATCGCCCGTATCCCCGTCCAGACCTTCAAGCCCAGGCTCGATGATCGATACGGCGATGAGCAGGTGGTCAGTCACTCCCAGCTCTCAGTCGAGGCGGAGCCGGTGGAGGACTCTGTCGAGTTGCTACGGAAGCTGGACGACGCCACCCAGGTGGTCGGCATCGACGAGGGCCAGTTCTTCGACGAGGGCCTGATCGAGGTCGCCGAGCAGCTGGCCGCGGCCGGCCGCCAGGTGATCATCGCCGGGCTCGACACCGACTACCTCAGGCGCCCTTTCGAGCCCATCCCCACCCTGAGCCAGCGAGCCGAGTATGTGACGAAGATGCTGGCTGTCTGCCATCGCTGCGGCGGGCCCGCCCTCTACACCCAGCGGATCGTCCGCTCGGACCAGTTGGTGGTCCTCGGAGCCCAGGGCTCCTACGAGGCCCGCTGCCGGTTCTGCTACACACCGGACGAGGCCGAGCAACCTGCCCTCGACCTCGGCTGAGGGTCGCTGAACCTGCTCGGGGCCGACCGGAGCCGAGACTCCGATCCGCCCCGCTGCTATCAGCTCGAGCAGGGCTCAGAACGAGGAATCGGGAACGACTACTGCCCTTCCTTCGATTGCACCCGACTGGAGAGCCTCGTACGCCTCGGTCGCCTCACTCAGCCTGAACTTGGTGACTCGCGACTCCACGAGTTTGCGGCCTCCAAGGTCCAGCAGCTCGACGAGTTCGGGGCGAGTTCCCCAGTACGTGGTCTGGACGCTCACCTCATAGCGGAGGGAGAAGAAGGACACCGGCAAAGTGCCGCCGGCAATCCCGACGATCGTCAGGTCGCCGAGTGAGCGTGTGGCTCCAGCTCCCAGCTTCAGAGTGGCGTCGGATCCGACGAAGTCGAGGACCACGTCGGCGCCACGGCCCTGAGTTGCCTGGCGGATCTTCTCAGCAGTGTCTTCATCGGACTCCAGCACCAGGTCCGCCCCGTCATGCTCCGCCAGCTTCAGCGCCGCCTCGCGTGTGTCGACGGCTATCACCCTTGATGCTGTGAGTGCCTTGAGGACTTGGACTCCCATGTGGCCCAGGCCTCCGACTCCGATCACCACTGCGGTGGCTTCCGGGGTCAGCTTCTGAAGCGAGCGACGGATGGCGTGATATGGCGTGAGGCCGGCGTCCGTCAGGGGAGCGGCATGGGCTGGATCGAGGGTGTCGGGCAACGGGACCAGGAAACGTGAGCTGGGAACGAGCATGTACTCGGCCATCCCGCCGTCCAGACCCAGGCCGCCGCCGCCACCTGGCACAGGAGCCTCGGCGAGGTTGTCACAGTAAGTCTCGATGCCCATCCTGCAGCGGGCACACTTCCCGCAACCCCAGGGGCCGTACACCGCGACGGCTTGGCCGATGGCCAAGTCCGACACCCCGTCACCCAGAGCGTGCACCCAGCCGGCATTCTCATGTCCGAGGGTGAAAGGCGGGTTCCAGGGCAGGAGCCCCGCCTCGAACTCGTTCATCAGATGGAGGTCGGAATGGCAGGCGCCCGCCCCTCCGATCTTGATGACGACCTGGCCAGGGCCGGCCGCCGGCTCATCGACATCGACGAGCTGCGGCTTGGACTTCCATTCGAGTAGGCGTAGGGCCTTCAATCTGACCTCCTGTTTCGGCTCGAGGTCATCGTGGCGACCATGCCCGAGCCTGCCCAGGGTCCAAAGTCCCGATCTGATGATGCGGAGTCAGGGAACCAATGGGAGAACTCCGCTCCAGCGGTGCTAGATTGAATGTCGCCGCGTTTTCGCGCGGCCCCCTTCGTTTTGACGGAGCCGTGACGCCCCTACTCATCATCGAGTGCCCTCCCTTCGTGGAGACAGCAATGCCGACGAGCCCAGGACTCGGGCGGCAGCAGGGTGTCCGGCTTCACCACCCCGGGAGCCCATCTCCGATGAAGTCGGCTCCCCCGAGCATGAGACCAGGAGTCGCCATTCATGGCACTGTTTCGCAAGCGTTCACCAGAGGTGATCAGGCGCGGCTCAACCGAGTCGGGCGTGATCGAAGAGAGCAAGACCGTCCGTCACGGGAAGGACACGGTCGAGGTCCGCAGGGTCGTAGAACCGGCCCGCACCCAGGAACCATCCAAGAACAAGTCCAAGTCCCGTAGAGAATCCAAGCCGAGGGAGAACCGCGCCAGGGTCCAGACGACCCGGGCCAGGACCCGTCCCCCCGAGGACGAGATCATCGTCCCGGTCGAGTCGGCCAGAAAGCAGATGCTGGTCAGGGTCCTGCCCCACCAGACCCAGGTGGTCATCCTGGAGGGGCCGGTACTGGTCGAGCACTACGTGGCCAGGGGCGACAGCCAGTCGTTGGTCGGCAACATCTATCTCGGCAAGGTCCGCAACGTCCTTCCCGGCATGGAGGCGGCCTTCATCGACTTCGGCGCAGCCAAGAACGGGGTCTTGTACGCAGCGGACATATCCGTCGACCAGGCCAAGTTCGGCAATCGCCAGCCTCGCATCGAAGAGGCGGTGGCCGAGAGCTCCGAGGTCCTGGTGCAGGTGGTCAAGGATGCCATGGGGGCGAAGGGGGCCCGTTTGACGGGGCTTCCCTCTTTGCCGGGCCGTGATCTGGTCCTGCTCCCCGGTGGAGAGAACCAGGGTATCAGCCGGCGGCTTCCCGACCACGACCGTGACCGCCTCCGCGATGTCATCGCCAAGGTGAAGCCGGCCGGGTACGGGGTGATCGTCCGCACTGCCGCTGCTCACGCCGGCGACGAGGAGATCACCGCCGACATCGACCGCTTGGTACGGGCATGGGAGAAGATCAAAGAGGACGCAGCCTCAGGCGGCGCCCCCCGCCTGGTCTACCAGGAGCCGGATCTCCTCATCAGGGTGATCCGCGAGCACTTCACCCCCGACTTTCGCCGCCTCCTGATCGACGATGCGGCCGCCTATCAGCACGTGATCGACTACCTGGGAGCGACCGCGGTCGACCTGGTCCCCAAGGTGCAGCTGTACGAGGACGAGATGGGCCTCTTCGAGCGCTACCACGTCGAGGATCAGCTCCGCAAAGCCCTCGAACGGAAGGTCTACCTCCCCTCCGGCGGCCACCTGGTCATGGACCGGACCGAGGCCCTGACAGTCATCGACGTGAACACCGGCCGCTTCGTGGGCTCGTCGAGCCTCGAGGAAACCGTCCTCCAGAACAACCTGGAGGCCGCCGAGGAGATCGGCCGCCAGCTCCGGCTGCGCGACATCGGCGGGATCATCGTCATCGACTTCATCGACATGGAGTCGGAGGAGAACCAGTCCAAGGTGCTCCGCCGCCTTCGCGAGACCCTGGCCAAGGACAAGACGAGGACCCAGGTCTTCGACGTCTCCTATCTGGGACTGGTGGAGATGACCAGGAAAAACGTCTCGGCCGGCTTGCTGGAGACTTTCTCAGAGGTCTGCCCCACCTGCAGCGGCCGCGGCGTGCTGTTGCACGAGGAGGCCGCCACTCAGGGCATCCCGGCTCTCAGCCCGCTCTCGCCGAACGGGGAGTCCTAGGGCCCGGCCCTGACGGACTGGCAACCCCTACCGGGCGCTACAATCCCGTCTCTCCCATCTCCGAGGTTTTTCGTCATGTACGCCATCATCCGCACCGGAGGCAAACAGGCCAAGGTGCGCGAAGGAGACATCATCGAAGTCGAGCGTCTCAAGGACGCCTCCGACACGGTTTCCTTTGTCCCCCTCTTGGTCGTGGACGCCAACGGCAAGGCGGTCTCCGACCGCGGAGCCCTGGCGGCGGCCTCCGTGACCGCTGAGGTCCTGGGCGAGTCCAAGGGCGAGAAGGTCGACATCTTCAAGTACAAGAACAAGTCCGGGTACAGCCGGCGGATGGGTCACCGTCAGGTCCACACCCGGCTGCGGATTACCGGGATCGCGGTCGGCAAGCCCAAGTCGACCCGCAAGAAGGCGGCAGCACCGGCGGCTGCACAGCCGGCCGAGCCCGCCGAAGCGGAGGAGTGAGTCATGTCCAAGACCAAAGCAGGTGGATCCTCCAAGAACGGCCGAGATTCCCAGGCCAAGCGCCTCGGGGCGAAGGTGTTCGATGGTCAGGCCGTCTCCGCCGGAGCGATCATCGTGCGCCAGCGGGGCACCCACATCCACCCTGGTGAGAATGTCGGGCGCGGCAGTGACGACACCCTCTTCGCCCTCAAAGCGGGGACCATTCGCTTCGGCCAGCGCGACAACCGACGCCAGGTGAGCGTCATCGCCGACTGAGGGTCGGTGTTCGTCGACCGGGTCCGGGTACACCTTCGAGCCGGTGACGGTGGGGCCGGAGTTGTCTCCTTCGCGCGCATGCGGGGCAAGCCGCGGGGAAAGCCCCAAGGCGGCACCGGCGGTGGCGGGGGCGACGTGATCCTTCGCGCCGACCCCAGTGTCGCCACACTCCTCCGATACGACCGCCGGCCCCACCACCGCGCGGGCGACGGCACCCACGGCTCCGGCGATCTCCGTCACGGCAAACGCGGATCGGATCTGGTGCTGTCGGTACCGTTGGGGACGGTGGTGGCCGAGCAGGACGGGACCGTGCTGGCCGACCTGGTCGAGGCCGGCAGCGAGGTGGTGGTGCTGAGGGGCGGGCGGGGCGGCCGTGGCAACGCCGATTTCGTGTCGCCTGCACTGCGCGCCCCCGAGATCGCCGAGCAGGGTGAGTACGGCCCCGAGGCCTGGTTCACGCTCGAGCTCAAGCTGGCGGCAGATGCAGCCCTGATCGGCTTTCCGAATGCGGGCAAGTCCACCCTGATCTCCCGGGTGTCCGCTGCCAAGCCCAAGATCGCCGACTATCCGTTCACCACCCTGAGCCCGCACCTCGGGGTGGTTAGCTTCGACGACCGCGAGTTCGTATTGGCCGATATCCCCGGGCTGATCGAAGGCGCCGCCGCCGGAAAGGGACTCGGGCATGAGTTCCTCCGCCACGTCGAGCGAGCCCGAGCCCTTGTGGTGCTGCTCGACCCTTCGCCATTGCAGGAACATGCCCCTGCCGAGCAGCTGCGCATCCTGCTCGGAGAGCTTGAGCGGTATCAGCCCGACCTGCTGGACCGGCCCCGCCTCGCGGTGATCGGGAAGATGGACCTGGCCGAGGCCGCCGAGGCGCTGTCGTCGATGCCGGATGCGATAGGTCTCTCATCGCTCACAGGCGACGGACTCACTGAGTTCCTGCACCTGGTGGCAGCAATGGTGGAAGAGTCACGGCGGGTCTCACCTGACCGTCCCGGCTACCTGCTCCATCGGCCGGTCGAGGACGACTTCGCCGTCAAGCGAGACGGGCCGGGGTGGATCGTGGAAGGCAGGGCAGCCTTGAGAGCGGTCGCCTTCGCCGACCTCACCGTGGCTTCTGCGGCGGCAATGGCAGCCGACCGCCTGCGAAAGCTCGGGGTCGACAAGGCGCTCGAGGCGGCGGGGGCAGCGCCAGGCGACACGGTGCGCATCGGCGAGTTGGAGTTCGAGTTCCAGCCTTCTGAAACCGCTCCCGAGCTGGGCCACACCCACCTCTAACCTCACGAGCATGGAGTTCACCGATCCCAAGGTGGTGGCATCGGCCCTGGCGGAGGCCGACTACCTGGCGGACGAGCGCATCGCCCAGGTCGTCTTCCTGGCCGATCGGCTCCAGAAGCCGATCCTGGTGGAGGGACCGGCCGGGGTCGGCAAGACCGAGCTCGCCAAGTCCCTGGCGGTGATCTCCGGGCGGCGACTGATCAGGCTGCAGTGCTACGAGGGTCTCGATGAGGCCAAGGCCTTATACGAGTGGAACTACAAGAAGCAGCTGCTGCGCATCCAGTCCGATCGCGATCATGAGTGGTCCAAGCTCGAAGATGACATCTTCGGAGAGGAGTTTCTCCTGACCCGGCCGCTGCTGGAGGCGATCAGGTCGCCGGAGCCGGTCGTCCTGCTGATCGATGAGGTGGACCGGGTCGAAGTGGAGACGGAGGCCTTGCTGCTCGAGGTGTTGTCCGACTTCCAGGTGTCGATCCCGGAGCTGGGGACGGTGCGGGCCTCCAGCGTGCCGATGGTCGTGCTCACCTCCAACAACACGAGGGAGTTGTCGGAAGCCCTCAAGCGCCGCTGCCTGTTCCTTCACATCGGGTACCCGGATGCCGAACGCGAGAAGGAGATCCTCCTGCATCGTATTCCGGGCCTGCCGGCGACCCTGGCGGATCAGGTCGCCCGAGTGGTGAGGTCGATCCGGGCGCTGGACTTGAAGAAACCGCCCTCGGTGTCGGAGTCGATCGACTGGGCCCGAACACTTCTGGCGCTCGCCGTCGAGCACGTCGATGAGGAGGCGATCAACGGGACCCTCCACGTGCTCCTCAAGTACCAGGCCGACATCGAGAAGACCGCCAAGGAACTCGAGCTGGCAGCCGGCTGAGCCGTGCTGGACCTCCTAACCGACTTCATCGCCGAACTGAGGGCGGTCGGCATCCCGGTGTCGATGGTCGAGGGCCTCGACGCCATGCGGGCAGTCGGGGTGATCGACGTCGGGGACCGGCAGGCCCTGAAGGCAACCCTCGGGGCCACCCTCGTCAAGAACAGCCGTCACCTGCCCGCCTTCGAGACCGCCTTCGAGGTGTTCTTCGCACTGCAACGCCGGATCCCGGAAGGGGGTGACCACCAGTCGACCGGAGAAGGCGGGCTGCGCACCGAATCCGGCCCGGGCCGAGCTTCCGGTGGCGACGCCGATCTCACGCAGTCGGTCCTCGACGCGCTCCTGGCCGGTGACCTGGCCGCACTCATGGAGGCCGCCCGGAGGGCAGTCGATGAGCTGGCGGGGATGGAGCCGGGCCGGCCTGTGGGGGGGACCTATTACCTGTTCAGGACGATGCGGCGCCTCGACATGGACCAGCTGCGTTCCGAGCTCCGAAGTGACTTGTCGGCGGGCATCGACCCCGACTCGGCGCTGGAGAAGAGGCTGGTGGACGAAGAGGTGGAGAGTCGGCTGGGGAGGCTGCGGGCCGAGATCGAGGCCGAGATCCGCCGGAGGCTGGTGGCTGATCGGGGGAGGGAGTCGGTGGCGAGGACGCTCAGACAACCCCTGGCGGAGGACCTCGACCTCATGCACTCCAATCGTGACGACCTCCGTCAGCTGGAAGATGTGATCGAGCCCCTCACCCGCAAGCTGGCGGCCCGCCTGGCCCGCCGCCGCCGTCGGCGGCGTGAGGGACGCCTCGACTTTCGCCGCACGATGCGGAGGTCCCTCGCCGCGGGCGGGGTGCCGATGGAGCCGATTTTCCGGACCCCTCGCCCTCATCGCCCGGAGGTGATGCTGCTGTGCGACGTGTCCGGTTCGATGGCCACTTTCGCCCGGTTCACCTTGCAGTTCACCTACGCCATGGCGTCGCAGTTCTCGAAGCTGCGTTCGTTCGTCTTCATAGACACTGTGGACGAGGTGACTCGCCACTTCGGCCCGGGGGTCGACTTCGCCGAAGCCATGATCCACATTGCCACCGAGGCCGAGGTGGTCTGGCTGGACGGCCACTCCGACTACGGGAACTCCCTCGAGCGCTTCTTGGAGCGATACCGGTCGGAGGTCACCCCTCGCACCACGCTGATCGTCACCGGCGACGCCCGCAACAACTATCGGCCCGCTCGGGCCGAATTGTTGGGGGATCTGTCGGCCAGGACCAGGGCCACATACTGGCTAAACCCCGAGCCGAGGTCGTACTGGGACACAGGCGACTCGGTAATGAGCCGCTATTCGCCCTATTGCGACGGGGTTTTCGAGGTGCGGACCCTCCGCCAGCTGGAGCACTTCGTCGAGCAAATCGCCCTACCGGGCTCCGGAATCAGGCCCTCCAAGCGCGCTCAACTCGGGCTATCGACCGGCCGATAGCTAGGTGCGTACCGACGCACCGATAGATAGGTAATCCAGCTATGGGCCGTCGCATTTTGGTGGTCGAAGACTCGGCAGTCATCCGACGCCTGATCGAGGTGTGCTTGCGAGCCGGCGACCTGCACATCATCAGCCGAGAGGATGGGCCTGGCGGGCTCGACGCCGTGCAGCAGGAGGCGCCCGACCTGGTGGTCCTCGACATCGGGCTGCCGGGAATGGATGGCTGGGAGGTGTTGGACCGGATCCGCTCCAACCCCGCCACCCGCACACTCCCGGTCGTGGTCCTCACCGCCCATGCCGAGGAGGAGTCGAGGCGCCGTGCCGACGAAGGCGGCGCCGACGCTTTCATCACCAAGCCCTTCCAGCCCAACGACTTCCGGGAGACGGTTCTCGACCTTTTGGGCTGATCGGCGCCGGAAACAACCGTCGCACGGTCGCTCGGTCGCCAAGTCTCGGAGTCTCATCCCACCAAGCCGGGATTGAGCATGGTGCCACGCCCGCTGCCAGTCAGGCTGCCAGCCGCTCGATGAGATCCACGACCCGATTCGAATAACCCCACTCGTTGTCGTACCAGGCGAGGACCTTGACCAGGTTGCCGCCGAGCACCTGGGTCTCCTCCGCGTCGAAGATCGAGGAATGGGGATCCCCGATCACGTCGGTGGAGACGATCGGGTCCTCGGTGTAGGAGACGATCCCCTTGAAGGCGCCCTCGGCTGCGCGCTTCACGGCCGCGTTGACCTCTTCGACCGTCACTTCACGATCGAGCTCGACCACCAGGTCGACGGTCGAGCCGTCCGGCACCGGCACCCTCATGGCCATGCCGTGCAGGCGGCCATCGAGCTTTGGGTACACCTTGCCCACCGCCTTGGCGGCGCCGGTGGTGGTCGGGATGATGTTCTCGGTGGCCGCTCGGCTGCGGCGCAGATCCTTGTGAGGGACGTCGGCCAGTCGCTGGTCGTTGGTATAGGCGTGGACGGTGGTCATCAGGCCTCGCTTGATGCCGAACTCCTCGTCGAGGATCTTGGCGATCGGCGCCAGGCAGTTCGTCGTGCACGAGGCGTTGGAGATGATCAGGTCGTCCGCACCGAGCTCCTGATCGTTGACCCCGAGCACCACCGTCTGATCGATGTCGTCATCCGCCGGGACGGTGAGGATGACCCGCTTGGCGCCGGCGTCGATGTGCCACTGCAGCTGGTCTCGGGTCCTGAAGACGCCGGTCGACTCGACGACGATGTCGACCCCAAGGTCCTTCCAGGGGAGCTTGGTGGGGTCCTTCTCGTAGAGCATCCGCACGCGGTGCTTGCCGACCAGCATCTCGCCGTCGGCCACGGTCACCTCCTGTTCGAAGCGACCCATCACCGAGTCGTACTCCAACAGGTAGGCAAGGATGTCGTCGTCGGCCAGGTCGTTGATGGCCACCACCTCGATGTCGCCTTCCGGGCGAGAGGCGATGATCCGAAAGACTGCGCGGCCGATGCGACCGAACCCGTTGATGGCGACCTTGATGCTCACTTGCCTTCCCTCCCCAGATGATCGGCCATGGTTTCCAGGACCTCGACGATCCGTGCGGAATATCCCCAACCGTTGTTGAACCAGGTGATCACCTTGACCATCGTCTCGTCGATCACGATCGTGGCCAGGCTGTCGAACACGCCTGAATAGGTGGTGGCACGCACATCGGACGACACGATCGGGTCGGTCGAGTACTCGATCAGCCCAAGGAACCTGCCGCCGGCGGCGGCTTCGATGGCGGCGTTGACCGCCTCCTTGCTTGTGGGCTGGGCAACGATGGCGGTTAGATCGACAGTCGAGCCGTCGGCGACGGGGACGTTGAGGGCGATCGCCGACAGCTTGCCGGTGAACTCCGGCATCGCCTGCACGAGGATGTCGGGGGAATTGGTCTCCGCCGGGATGATGTTCTCGGCGGCGGCCCGGCTGTCACGGAAGCCGTCACCCGGGACGTCGGCCAGCCGTTGGTCCCTCGTCATTGCATGGACAGTGGTGAAGAAGGCCCGCTCGACTCCCAGGGAGTTGTCGAGGATGCGGAGGATCGGAGCCAGCGCGTTGGAGGTGTTGGAGCCGAGGGCGACGATGGGAGTGTCGGGAGTCAGCACTTGGTCGTTGATGCCTCTCAACAGGAGGGGTATCCCGGCCTGTTCCCCTGGTGCCGAGGCGACCACGACCTTCGACGCCCCACTTTGCAGGTGCCCCTTGGCGGCCTCGTCGGAGGCGTAGCGGCCGGTGGTGTCGACCACCAGAGCAACTCCGTGATCGGCCCAGGCGGCGTCATCGGGCTGGCGAGCGTTGGTGAACGAGAGCGAACGGCCGTCGACATTGAGCTGCCCGTCGGCATAGGCGACGGCGGCGGGGAATCGCCCGTAGATCGAGTCGTACTTCAACAGGTAGGTGAGCCCGGCGGGGTCGGCGACATCGGCGATGGCCCTCACCTCGAAGTCGGTTCGCCCTTGCAGGATGCGAAAGACATTGCGCCCGATGCGGCCGAAGCCCATCAGACCGATTCCAACCGTCACTTGAGAGCGACCTCCTAGGGGGGCCCTCGAACGCTAGCGGGAGCCATGGGCGAACCAGGAAAGGCTCGCGGGCCTGGTCTGTGTCAGAGCTTTGCGATAGGTTCCAAGGCGGGCGGCGTGCGTGGAGCCCGAGATGTTTGCCGCCCTGCTGCTCTCCCTGTGTCTGCAGCCTCCGGTAGGAGGCCGGGTGGTGGCGCCGTATGCCCCTTTGGGCGAGTACGCCGGTCACTGGGGAATCGATTTCGAGGCGGCCCCGGGCACGCCGGTCCTGGCGGCTGGTCCCGGCACAGTGACCTTTGCCGGGTCCGTGGCGGGGATGCTGTCGGTGACCGTCGACCATGGGGGAGGGCTCCGGTCATCGGTCTCGTACCTCTCTGTCGTCTCGGTGCGGGCGGGGGCGGTGGTCGGGACAGGCACGGTCCTGGGCCGAACGGGTACCGCCCACGGCGGCGAGTCCGTCCACTTCTCGACCCGGCTGGCAGGTGGCTATCTCGACCCTCAGACGTTCCTGCAGTGCCGGTTCGACATCCCCGCCGGCCTGTGGCTGCTGCCTCCCCCCGATGTGCCTCCCTATGCTCGCCCCGGTGCGAACCGGCATCCTCGGAGGCACGTTCGACCCGCCCCACGTCGCCCATCTGCTCGCCGGTGAGTCCGCCTACCGCCAGCTGGGCCTCGACCGCGTTCTCTTCATCCCGGCCGGCTCTCCATGGCAGAAGTCCCTCCGGCGGGTCAGCGAACCTGTGCACCGGTGGGAGATGACGAGGCTGGCAGTGGATGGGGTCGGGTACTTCGTGGCAGACGACCGCGAGGTGATGCGAGAGGGGTGGACCTACACCGTCGACACCCTGGCTACCTTTCCCGAGGACGAAGAGTTGGTGCTGATCCTCGGATCCGACGCTGCCGCCGGCATCGGCTCGTGGGAGCGCGTTGGCGAGGTCACGGCCAGGGCTGCTCTCGCAGTCGCGATGCGTCCTGGGGCCCCCTCACTCCCGGAGGAGGTGGCCGCCGATGCGATCATCCTCGACATGCCGCGCTTGGAGATCAGCGGCACCATGATTCGGGCGCGGGCCACGGCCGGGGTCTCGATCCGCTTCCTGGTGCCCGATTCGGTGTGGGAATACGTGGCCGGACAGGGTCTCTACGGTCGGTAAACTGCCCCCGCCCGAGGAGGTAGGGACCGTCGACGAACACTTGAAGATGCCTCGGCTGGCCGCGGATGCCATAGCCGACAAGAAGGGTCTGGACGTCGTCGTCCTCGATGTTGCCCGCCTCATTCAGATCACCGATTACTTCGTGATAGCTACCGGCACCTCGCGCCCCCACGTTCAGAGCCTGGCCGACAACGTCGAGGAGAAGCTGAAGAATGCGGGTCAGGCGCCGCTCCGGGAGGAGGGAAGGCCCGAAGCGGAGTGGGTGCTCCTCGACTACGGGGACTTCGTTGTCCATCTCTTCCAGACGGAGCAACGCGAGTTCTATGGGCTGGAGCGGCTGTGGCGGGACGCCCCTCAGGTCGAAGTGGCGCGGGCGGTTTCCTGACGAAATCGGGCCGCTGGTAACCTCGCTGTTTCCCGGGGCTGTAGCTCAGTTGGCAGAGCGCTTGCATGGCATGCAAGAGGTCAGGGGTTCAAATCCCCTCAGCTCCACCGACGTCATCCTTCGTCAGCCGAAGGGCCTCCCTCGTCACCATCAACACTCTTCGCTAACTCCTTCTGCCAAGCCTCGCGGGCGGCGGCGATCGCCATGTCGATGGCATCTCCCAGCTTGCTGGTGGCGTCTCGCGCCGACTCCAATGTCGCCACCCTCGCCTCACGGGTTCCATGCCAGGCCGCCTGAATGGCTTCGGCGGCCCGACTGAGGGCTACTTCAGCCTCGTCGATCCACGTTTGCGTTGTTGACCTCTGATCCTGCGTCATGTCGTCGCTTCCCTTCTCGCTTCGAGATCGCATCAGGAAGCCCCGGGCCTTGAGGGGCCCAGGGCTTCCGTCGATACGTCAGATCCGCACGTCCACTTCCTTGGGCCGCTGCCTGCCATACGCCAGGGCACTGGCCAGGATGATCGTCCCGACGAGGATCACGGCCACCGGGGCGATGTAGCGGAGGTTGATGGTGGAGATGTCCCACCATCCGAACCCGACCATGGCGAGAGCCGCTCCGGATAGGGCCAGGACGGCTCCCCAGAGGAACGTCCCGAGATGGAATTGTCTATTCATCACTCACCTCCACACGACCCGTGAATGCCTGCAGGTCGAGAACCAGACTGGGGGAGCCAGATTCAAGACCCGGAGACGTGTACGACTCGTCGATGCCGACACCGTCAATCGACTTTCCCAGGATCTCCAGCTCACCGGCGCCGACCTTGGCGTTGACCACGATGGCGGTTCCTTCAGGAATCCGGATCACCAATTCACCCATTCCGATACTTGCCGACAGAGGGGTAGCAGGCGCCAGGTCCTCGATCTCCCTCAGGTCGATCGTGAGCGTTCCTGCGGCGACGTTGTAGTCGGGACTGATTGCATCGGCCGAGGTAATCGCGATCGTCCGGTCGCTCACCCCGCCCTGGAACCCCTCGAAGGGTGCGATTGCCGTGGCCAGTGTGACCAACCCGAGGATCGTTCCGAAGACGATGAGGCCGGCGTGGGGGCCGCGATTTGCCAACAGCATCAGGGAGATGCCGATGATCATCGTCGCGATACCCAGGACCACGGTGACGCCAACATCGATGGCGCCGGTCCTCTCCAGCAGCCAGAGAACGCCGATCAGGAGAAGTACCCCCCCACCGACGATCTGAGGCGTTCGCAAGCCCTGCCCGCTTGGCGGCGCAGCAGGCATCGTTGCTTGCGTCGAGTGCCTAGCTGTGATTGTCACGATTCAGACCTCCTATCAGCAGAGCCAGCCCGCCCAGAAGCAGCACGACCGGCCAGAAGTACTGTCCGAGCCCGGGGGCGATTGTGTTGATCAGGGCGATGGCCCCTGCGAACACGAACACCGCACCAATGACCACTCCTGCGGTCACCGAGCCGGGTGTCACCCCTGAGGAGACATACCCATCTGGTCTTCTCGGAACGAGCAGCCACATCAGCAGATAGACCAAGATGCCTGACCCGCCCGCCAGAGCCAGAACCACGAACCCCAGGCGGAACCACACCGGATCCACACTGAAATACTCGCCAAGCCCTCCACAGATGCCCGCCATGACCCGGTGGGTGTCGCTGCGGTAGAGCCGAGGTGCGTCCTGGATGGGCACACCAGTTTGCACAGACTCCGGGACCGTTGACATGGTCACCTCCTCTCTCCATCGCTCGCGGACGCGAGCCTTGATCTCCACTCCAGTGGAGTACCGGAGGCACGAGCTCACCAGGGCCATAGGTCCCTTTGCCTTGGCCGATTTCGGCCCAATGCGGGCTCGAGATCGATGGTCCGCACGGACCCACGCCATACAGCTGATGCAGGCAAACTGGGTCTGACATCTGGAGGTGAGCGTGGCAAGACGGCAGGGCGGATTCACCGCCTGGTTCGAGCGGTTCTCCCATCTGGTCACCAGAGCGACCGGCAAGCCCTGGGCGTTCATGGTGGCCCTGCTGGTGGTCGTCGTCTGGGCCCTGACCGGTCCCTTGTTCGGGTTTGGCGACACCTGGCAGCTGGTCATCAATACGGGGACGACCATCGTGACTTTCTTGATGGTCTTCCTGATCCAGCAGGCCCAGAACAAGGACACAAAGGCGATGGAGCTGAAGCTCAATGAGATCGTCGCCGCCACCGCCGGAGCCAGCAACCGGCTGATCGATGTCGAGTCCCTCTCGGATCAGGAGCTGGACGTACTCACCGAGTACTTCCGTCAGCTGGTCGAGTTGGCCAAACGCGATCAGGACATGACCGTGTCGCACTCACTGGAGGAAGCCGAACGGCTCCACGACGAGAAGCGCGGAGGCGGCTAGGGCCCGGACAGGACGTATTCAGCAGCGGAGGATCCCAACGGGAGGGCAGCCAGATCGACCGTCGGATCGATCAACAGCTTGGGTGCCCGCCCGTTGAACGAGACCCACGCATCGGCGATCAGCTCGCATCCGTCTCCCGTCTCGTCGGCGATCACATGGGCCATCTGCAGGATGAGATCGGGCTCGGTGACCGCCACCCTCAGCTGTTGTGGCGTGAAGTATTCGGTGGGATCGATCGGTGTCCGTTCGGCCGTCAGTGGATCGGTCGCCCACAGGACGAGGCTGCCGGTCTTCTCGGTGGCGACCACGTTCCATGAGAAGCGGTAGCCCTCGCCGGTCCAGCGGGGA
>DATBMA010000008.1:0-5750 GCA_036555105.1 Acidimicrobiia bacterium | reverse complement strand
TCGCAACGGCTCCGGCTCGGCCCCGTCCGCGCCGGCCGGTGTCGCGGCCGCGCCATCCGGACTTGGCACGTCCACTACCGAGGTGGGAGCGGTAGTCGTCGGGGCGAGCGGCTCGACCACGGGCTGGGCCGCCGGAACCGGTACCGCGTTGAGCACCGGGCTCTGGGGGCGATAGTCCTCGAAGAACTCCTGCCAGGCCTCGCTCACCGACTCAGGGTCTTCGAGGTACTGGCGGTAGACCTCGTCAACCAGCCAGATGTTGGGCCCGAAGTCGATTTGGGCTGGTTCGAGGTCGGCCACCCGCCAATGCTATCGGGGAGTCCTACGTCTTACGTGAGACGGACGACTTGAAACGCAAGTCGCATTTGCGACGTAGTCCTAGGACGTCTTCAGCGTCTGCGGGCTGCAGCCAAGGCATCACGGGCCTGGGCCAGATGGACGAGATCGTGCCCGGCGATCATGCGGAACATCAAGTCGTAGCTCTCAGGGCCACGTTCGCTGTGAAGGCCGACCCTGGCGCGCTCGGCCTCACCAGAGCGCTGCCAGAGCCTCAGGTTGGCGGCGCGCAGCGGGCCGAAGGTCGAGAGCAGCTCGTCTGCCGGCTCGTCGTCGGGATGCAGGTTGTCGACCCAGAAGTCCTGGTCGTAGCCCTGGATTGCCGGCTGGTCTTCGGCCAAGACCCACCGGTACCGGCTCGACATCACGATCTCGGCATCGACCAGGTGGGCAAGGCAGCCAAGAACCGCCCACTCCCCGGGCTCAGGTCTGGTCGACAGCAACCCACCGGCGTCAGTCGCCAGTTGTCGCATCGAAGCGAGGGTCTGGGCCTGAACCGTGGCCGGATCGCGCTCGCCTAGGGCGGCGAGCAGGGACTGCTGGTAGGCGCTTGGCTGGCTGACCGGATTCGGAGATGGGTTGGTGGTCACCGTTCGAATTTACCCAATCCGGTTTTGGCGCGTGGGACGGCCGTTTACGCCCGGGCAAGGGGTGGAACAATCATGGCCTGATCAAGGTCAGCCACCCCGAGAAGCTGCTCTTCCCCGCCGATGGCATCACCAAGGCCGACGTGGCGGGCTACTACGAACGCGTGGCCGGAGTGATGCTGCCCCACCTCATCGACCGACCCCTCACCCTGGAGCGCTATCCGAGAGGAGTCGACGAACCCGGCTTCATGCAGAAGAACGCAGGAAAGGGATTCCCCGACTTCATCCGGCGGATCGAGCTGCCCAAGCAGGACGGGACTGTGGCCTATCCGTCCATAAGCGATGAGGAGGGGCTCATGTATCTGGTCAACCAGAACACGATCACCTTCCACATTCCTTGCTTTCGCAGCGCCGATCTGGAACACCCCGACCGGCTGGTGTTCGATCTCGATCCGGATGAGGGGGACGTCGAAGGAGCTCGGTTCGGAGCGCAAGCCGTGGCGGACCTGTTGGCCGGCCTCGGGATCGACTCCTGGCTCATGACCACGGGCTCCAAGGGCTTTCATGTGGTTGCACCGTTGGCGCCGACCGTCGACTTCGAAGGCCTGGCAAGACTGGCCCAGGCGATGGCTCTCCTGTTGGTTGACAGCCACCCCGACCGGCTGACGATCGAATTCCTCAAGCGGGAGCGCAAAGGCCGGGTGTTCCTCGACTGGCTGCGCAACCACATGGGAGCGACCGGGGTCTGTCCGTATTCGCTTCGTCCCAAATCCGGTGCCCCGATCGCCATGCCGATCTCCTGGAAGGATCTCGAGCAGGTGGAACCGAATGGCTTCAGGCTGGCCGACGAGCCCAACCGTCGGCGTCCATGGCAGTCGGCGACTCCGCAGGACCTGGCCCCGGCGGTGGCTGCCATCGACCAGATGATCGAGGATGGTCGTCTTGAGTTGACACCCTTCGATCGCTTCGGCCGGTGAATTGGCGCCCGCCCTCGGTCACGCGACCGGAACTTGGGGTCGATCACCAGACACGGGATGCCGTCCAACAGGGCTTCCTCGATCAAGTCGACACCCAGGCCGGTCTTTCCGGAGCCGGTCATCCCGACGATGACGCCGTGAGTGGTGAGGTCGTCCGACGGATGGATCAGCGGCGCCTCGAACCGTCCGCCGCCTCGAACCGTCCGCCGATTGTCTCGGCCGCTCAGACCTCGCGGGTCCCCGCAGACCAATCGCGGTAGAGCGAGGCGTATACACCCCCGCCCGAGAGAAGCTCGATGTGCCTCCCGTCCTCCACCAGCTTGCCTTCATCGAAGACCAGGACTCGATCCGCCGCCTCCGCCGTCGACAGCCGATGGGCGATGGTCACCGACGTTCGTCCACGTGTGAGCCGCTCGATCGCCTCGCGCAATTGGACATCCAGCGCAGGGTCGACGGCCGAGGTGGCCTCGTCCAGGACCAGCAGGTCGGGCTCCGAGATCCACGCTCGCACCATTGCCACTAGCTGCCTCTCTCCCGCCGACAGGTTGCCGCCCCGCTCCCCCACCTGGGTGGTGAGGCCATCCGGCAGGCGATCAAGCCAGGAACCCAGCCCCAGCTCCATGAAGGCGGTCTCGAGCTCGCGGTCGGTTGCGTTCGGCTTGCCATAACGCACGTTGTCACCGACCGATGCGCTGAAGAGGAAACCCTCCTGGGGGACGAAGGCAACCCGCTTCCGCAAGGAGTCGAACCGGACACCGGTGAGGGGGACTCCACCCAGGGTGATAGCGCCCTCGGTCGGATCGAGCAGGCGGGTCATGAGCTTGGCGAAGGTGGTCTTGCCCGATCCGGTCTCGCCCACGACCGCCACTCGCTGTCCGGGCTCGATCTCGACATTCACGCCCGACAAGGCAGGTTCGGCGCCTCCCGGGTAATGGAGGGAGACGTCGTGATAGTTGGCGCCAAGCCCGCCCGGCGGCAGGACGGTCCCATCGACCGGGTCGGGTATCGAGATGGGCGAGTCCAGCACTCGCAGAACCCGCCGCACGCCCGCCGCTGCCCGTTGAGCCTGATCGATGGTCTCCACCAGGGTCTGGATCGGCTCGATCATCAAGTTGACCAGGAACAGGAACGCCAGCAGGGTCCCGGCGCTGGTCCCGACGTCCGGCCCGATGAGGATGCCCATCGCCACCACCCCCGCGGTGATGGCGGCTGCGAACAGCTCTGCCGAGGAGAAGAAGATCGCCGACAAGGTGTTGGCCCGATGCTCGGCCCGCACCTGTAGCTGCAGGGTGTCCCTGACCCGCTTGAGGGTCACATCCTCGACTCCGTATGCCCGGACCACTTGCAGCCCGGTGATGGTCTCTCCCATCACCGCCAGGCTGTCGGCCACTCGCTCCCGCACTCCGTCGTGTGCACGCTGTAACCGGCGCTGGAACCAGGCGACCATGAGCGCATAGACAATCACTCCGCCCAGGACCAGCAGCGCCAGCTGCCACTGGTAGAAGAACATCACCAGCAGCGAGAGCACGATCTGGGCGGAGCCGACGACCAGCCCGGTGCCGCCCCATTCGGTGAACTCCTGGATCGTGTTGATGTCCGAGGTGACCCGTGAGACCAGGGCGCCCCGTCGCTCGGTCTGCAGGTCGATGATCGACAGGCGATGGAGATGGCGGAACAGCTTCATCCGGAGCTGGGCCAGGCCCCCGGCGGTGTTGACGCTCAGGCGGATGACGGCGACCCGGGTCACCCAGGCCGCCAGGGCGAGGAGGACGAGGGCCGCCAGGCCGAGCATGATCACCTGGCCCACGTCAGGGCCCTCGGGGGCAAGCAGCTGTTTGTCGGTGATTCGCTGGATGACGATGGGCACGACCAGCTGGCCGGCGGTGCCGAGCACGGCCAGCATCAGCGTGGCCACGAATCCCGTTCCGAGCTGCGGCGCCTCGCGGAATGCTCTTTTCAGGGCGGAGAGGGTCGGGATTTGGAGGGGCTCGGCGTCGACCGTCATGCCGACCTCCTCTCCGCTTCCTCTTCGTAAGCCCGCAGCAGGCGGGCGTAACCGGGCTGGCTGACCATCAGCTGCTCGTGGCTGCCATGACCGACGACCCGGCCCCCATCGATGAACACGACCTCGTCCGCCAGCATCACCGAGGCCCTCCGATAGGCGACCAGCACCACCGTTGAAGGCAGCTCCGCAGACTTGAGACGGCGAAGGATTGCGGCCTCGACGCTCGGGTCCACCGCCGAGGTGGCGTCGTCGAGGATCAGCAGCCGCGGCCGTCGTGCCAGCGCCCTGGCCAAGGCGATGCGCTGTTGCTGCCCACCACTGAGAGAGGTTCCCCGTTCGCCGATGCGGGTGTCGAAGCCATCGGACAACTCTTCGACGAAGTCCTCCGCCCCTGCCAGGCGGGCGGCCGCCCTCACCTCGTCCATCGGGATGGCAGCACCGAGCGTGATGTTGCCGGTGACCGTGTCATCGAACAGGAACGCCTGCTGAGAGACATACGCAACCTCGCTCGAGAGCTCCGAGCGGGCAAAGTCACGCAGGTCGCGGCCATCGAGCGAGACCGAACCGCTGGCCGGATCCCACAGCCGGGCCAGCAGGAGGGTGAGGGTGGTCTTGCCGGCTCCGGTCGGTCCCACCACGGCGACGGTCTTGCCTGCCGGGATGTCGAATCGGAGCGAGCGCAGGATCGGGTTCTCGGCGTCATAGGCGAAGTCGAGCTCGCGCCCGGTCACGTCCGCCCCCGAGATCTCGGGGACGGCCCGAAGAGCCCCGTACTCGACTGCCTCACCCACGCTCAAAACGGTCTCGACCCGCTCCCAGCCGGCCAGGCTCGAGGCCATCTCCCATAGGACGTATCCGACCAGCCTCACCGGCACGGCCGACAACGAGAAGAGGTAGGCCACGGTCACCATGTCCCCGGCCGACAGGTCTCCCGCCGCCACCCGGACAGAGCCGGCCACGATCAGCACGATCGTCGACACCAGAGGCAGGGCATCGGCAAACGACCGGTAGTTGGCAAACTTCCGGCCCACCCTCACCAATTCGTCCCTGAGGCGGTCGACCGTCCCCCCGAAGCGCTCAGCCTCGAAGTCCTCCCTTCCCAGTGCCTTGACGGTGAGGGCGCCGTCGAACGACTCATGCGCCACCGACGAG
Source organism: Acidimicrobiia bacterium (assembly GCA_036555105.1). Taxonomy (GTDB): domain Bacteria; phylum Actinomycetota; class Acidimicrobiia; order Spongiisociales; family ZC4RG35; genus DATBMA01. The sequence goes on along the minus strand of DATBMA010000008.1, from coordinate 693 downwards.
AGGTCCCCTCTCAGGCTCTGGACGGTCTCGAACTGGGCGAACATCGCCCAGCTGCCTCGGATCTCCATGGCGACGATGGCGGCCACAGCCAGGAGGGTCAACAAGCCGAGCCACGGATCGAGGGTGAAGATCATGATCACCGTCCCCACCAGCAGCAGGGAGACCCCGGTGCCGTACGGGAGCGGGCCCAGGATCCAGATGGCCTGGCTGGCGTCGCTGTCGGTGACCGCCAGTAGGTCGCCCGTGGACCTGGTCTGCAGCCATGAAAGCTTGAGGCCGAGTTTGTGCTCGATCAGCCGCATCCGCACGTCGGCCTGCGTGTTCATCTGCAGCCAGGAGGCGCCGACCCGACGAATGATGATGCCGACCGACTTCCAGAGAGCTACCGCCATGATCAGCCAGATCGCCGGTCGCAGGAGTCCGACCGGTGAGGCACCCTGGTCGAGAACGGGGATGATCAGCGTGTCGGTGATATGACCGACCACCAGAGCCGCCAGGACGATGGCCGAGGCGAACATCGCCGCCCCGATCACGGCCACTGCGAACGTCCCCGGGCGCGCCTTGACGAAGCGGGCGATCAGCTTGATCCCCCCCTTCAGAACCTGCCATGGAGACGCGGGTGACGTACGTGTGGTCACGGGGAGATCGAAGGATACCGGCCCAGGGAGTTGTCCTGGGGGGTGATTAGCGCCT
>DATBMA010000004.1:0-57805 GCA_036555105.1 Acidimicrobiia bacterium | reverse complement strand
CCCCCGGATCTCCTGATCCCTGACCGGACCACGCTGGACCCGGGAGGGGTGCAAGCCACCGTCCGTTACCTGGGGCGGGGCCACACCGACAACGACCTGGTGATCACGATCGGAGACGTCCTCTTCGCCGGAGACCTGGTCGAGGAAGGCGGGCCGCCGAGCTTCGACGACTCCTATCCCATCTCCTGGGCAGCGGTCCTGGGCCAGATCGCTGACAGTGGCTGCGGGGTGGTGGTGCCGTCGCACGGCAAGGTGGTGGATCGGGATTTCGTCGTCGGCATGGCCCAGCAGATGGAAGAGGTCGTAAAGCGGGCGCAGGACTCGATCGGCGATGGGCGATCGGTTGATGAAGCCGCGGTCGATGGGCTCGACCTCCCAGTCCCCGTCGCTCGGATCGCTATCGGCCGGGCCTACTCGGAGCTGGGCGCCGAGGCGTCGCCGAAGTCGCGATAGGCGCGGCTGGGGGTGGGGCCGCGCTGACCCTGGTACTTCGATCCCGCCGCCGACGTTCCGTAGGGATGGTCGGCGTCGGAGGTCATACGGTAGAAGCTGATCTGGCCGATCTTCATCCCCTGGTAGATGGCGATCGGGAGGGTGGCGACGTTGGACAACTCCAGGGTGAGATACCCATCGAAGCCGGGATCGACGAATCCGGCCGTCGAGTGGATGAGGAGGCCGAGCCTTCCCAGGCTCGACTTACCCTCCAGCCTGGCCACGATCCCGTTGCCGAGTCGCACCCGCTCGAAGGTCGAGCCGAGCACGAACTCTCCCGGATGCAGCATGAAGGGTTCGGAGTCGGCGGCCTCCACCAGCTCGGTCAAGTCCTCCTGAGCTGCCCTTGGGTCGATGTGGGGGTAGCGGTGGTTCTGGAAGACCCTGAAGTAGCGGTCTACTCGCAGGTCCACCGAGGAAGGTTGGAGATGGGTGGGCTCGAACGGGTCGATCTCGATCAGGCCATCATCAAGAGCCACCAGGATGCTGCGGTCGGAGAAGATCATCTTTGCCGGGCCGGCAGCGTACCGTCACCGAATGCGCCGGCCGATAGCCCTGCTGGCAGTGGCTTGGATCATGGGTGCCTGCGCCCAGGCCACCACGACGTCTCTGACAACAGGGGCGACCCCGACCACCACGACGCCGCCGGCTTCCACGACGCTGCCCGCCTTCCCGCCAGCAAGAGAAGACTTGTCGCAAGGAGACTCGACTTGGGCAGTGGTGCTGGCGGGGGCAGCCAACCCGGATGACCCTGCCATCCAAGCCGCCAGCCAGGCGGCCTCCGCGGCCGGGTACACCGCCGGCTGGACCGACTGCGACGAAGGGGCGGCCGAAGCACTCGGCCTCCCGGGTGGCAGCATCACCGTCAGTGTCTACTTCGAGAGTGAGGCACATGCCCGTGCGGCGGCGACTGCCTTCGAGGCCCGAGGGACAAGTGGCGTGGTGGCGGAGGTTCGGACCTTCTGCCTCGACTAGTCGGTCGGCCCGGCTCCACCTCTAAGATTCGCCTTCCGCGGATGTAGTTCAATGGCAGAACACGAGCTTCCCAAGCTCGGGGTGGGGGTTCGATTCCCCTCATCCGCTCGATTCTTTGGGCAGAACACGAGGCTGTCTATCCCGGCAAGCTCGGGGTGGAGGTTCGATTCCCCTCATCCGCCCCGGATGGGCAGAACACGAGACGTTGCCACCACAGGGGGAACGCCGACATTGCCGGAAGGGGGGCTCCCCCTCTCATCCGCAACGGAGGACTGCACAAGACTCAAGCCTGACTGGCGATCGAAGCCACCCCCCAGACCACCATCAGCAGCCCGATCACCGACAGGAAGATCGCCCGCCCCGGCCGATACACGCTCGTCACCCCGCGAGGCACGCGTCCCCGCCGGTGCTGGATCCAGGCGACTCCATTGCCGATCAGGATCGCCGCACCGATTCCCAACACCAGTTCGGCGAAGAGGCTGTCGAGCCCGAGGATGTCCGACACCGCCGCTGACGGTAGTTAGGGGCCGCTCGTTTAAGGTCGGCCGGGTGTCGCGGCACTGTTACGTCCTCTCCGTGTTCACGCGGGACGGAGAGGGGGGCAACGGGCTCGGCGTCATCACCGACGTGACCGGCCTCGATGAGTCCACGATGCAGTCCGTTGCCACAGAGCTCGGTTTTGCCGAGACGGTGTACATCGACTGGCGGGACGAGGGCATGCCCCGGGCCCGGATATTCACGCCTGCCAGGGAGATGCAGTTCGCCGGGCACCCGCTCGTGGGGGCGGCCTGGTTGCTCATGAACCTGGGCCCGGGAACGACCGACCGCATCGACACCGGAATCGGCCCGATCTCCTTCCGGCAGGAGGATGGCTTGACCTGGATCAAGGCTCCCGGCCAGCAGAGGGTCACACTCCTCGACTCGCCCGACAGGACATGGCTGGTGGAGATGCCGCTCAGATACCAGATCACCAGACTCGACTCTCCTCGCGCGGTGGCGGAGCTGTCTCCGGATTTCCCGGCCGGGATTGCCGACTTCTATTACTGGGCGTGGGAGAGCGAGGCGCCCCCACGAGTGGTGCGGGCCCGCTTCTTCTCGCCCGACGGCGGGATCACCGAAGACGCTGCCACCGGTAGCGCCGCTGTGGCACTGGCCGCAGTGCTTCGGCACGAGGGTGAGGCCGCCGGCGACCTCGTGATCCATCAAGGCGAGGAGATGGGCTCGCCTTCGCTGATCGAGCTGCGGTGGGACCCGATCACCACCCTGATCGGGGGTGCGGTGACCCGGCAGGAAGTCCGCCTCCTCGACGTCTGATGGGACCGCGATAGCGCTCGACCCTTAATCTCTCGCAATGGCCCACACCGAGTCGCGGCGCGCCGTCATCGCCGCCTTTTTGGCCAACCTGGCCATCGCCGCGGTCAAGTTCGTCACGGCAGCCGTGACCGGAAGCGTGGCGATGCTGTCGGAGGGCTTCCACTCGGTCGCTGACACAGGTAACCAAGCGCTCCTGTTGTGGGGTATGCGCCAATCGGCCAAGCCGGCCGACCCCGAGCACCCCTTCGGCCGTGGCAAGGAGATCTACTTCTGGTCCTTCATGGTGGCCGTGATGCTGTTCGTCGGCGGGGCGGTTCTTGCCATCCAGCACGGGATCGACGCTCTGCGGCATCCGCATGAGGTCGAGTCGCTCGGCATCAGCTTCGTGGTGCTCGGCATCGCCATAGTCATCGAGTTCGTGTCGTTTCGGGTTGCCCTTGGAGCCTTCAACCAGGTGCGGACCGACCGCAGGCTCTATCGGGCCATGCGGGACACGAAGGACAGCTCGTTGCTGGTGGTGCTTTTGGAGGACTCCGCCGCACTCGCCGGCCTGTTCGTCGCCCTGATCGGCACGACCCTGGTCTCGCTCACCCACAACGCCGCCTGGGACGGCATCGCTTCCCTGGGGATCGGGATCATCCTGGGCCTGGTTGCCTTCGGGCTCGCCACCGAGACCAAGGCCCTGCTCATCGGTGAGTCGGCATCCGGAAAGGACCAAGATGCCATCAGGGCCGTGTTGACGGCGCTGCCGGGTGTGGACTCGGTGGGTCGCATCCTGACGATGCACTTGGGCCCTGCCGACATCCTCGTCCATGCGGAAGTCGATTTCGCAGAAGGCCTCACCTCGAGCCAAGTGGAGAACACCGTCAAAGTGGCGCGGACTTCCATCCAGGCGGCGGTCCCCGGGGCGCGCAACGTTGCGATCGAGCCCGTGCACGAAGATGGCTGAGTTCTCGGCTCCCGCCTCGAGCGCCAACCTCGGGCCTGGCTTCGACGTGCTCGCCCTCGCCCTGGAAATCCGGTGCCGGGCAGAGGCGAAGCCGTCCGAGGAATGGGCGGCCGTGAGTGACGGAGGCGGTCCCGACTTCTTGCTGGAAGCCGCCAAGCGGGCGGTGGGAGCTCGCCGGCCGCTGCGCGTCACCGTCACCTCGGACATTCCGCTCGGGCGCGGCCTGGGGTCGTCGGCCGCAGTCGCCGCTGCGGTGTCGGCGGCGGCAATCGGGGCGATCGAGGGAGGATTCGACCCCCGTCGGGTTTTCGATATCGCGGCGGAGCTCGACGGGCACCCCGACAATGCCGCCGCAGCCGTTTATGGGGGGCTGGTCCTCTGCACCGCCAGCGGTGGAGTGGAGAGAATCCCGATCCACCCTGGGCTCCACCCGGTGGTGGCGGTTCCGGCCACGACGCTCGACACCAAGACGGCGCGGGCGTATCTGAGCGAATCGGTCGACCGCCGGCTGGCCGTTCGGACCATGGCTCGCACCGCCGCCCTGGTAGGTGGGCTCTTCACCGCAGATCCGGTCCTGTTCGCCGCGGCCAGGGGCGACGAGTTCCACGAGGCGCCGAGGCTGGAGCTGAGCCGGCTGACCGGCCGCCTGGTAGATGCCGCTCTTCAAGCCGGGGCATATCACGCCGGCTGGTCGGGGGCAGGTCCGGCGGTGCTGGCCCTGGCGGCAGGCGAAGACACCTTCAAAGTAGGTGCCGCCATGGCCGAGGTGATGAAGGATGGCGAGGTCCTTACGCCTGCCATCGCCTCCGAAGGTCTCCGGGTCGGCTTGACCTAACTCCTGAGTCCGGGCAAGCTAACCGTCTTCCGTTTGGTCCCCTCTGAGGTAGGCATGGGTTCTCTGATCAAAAAGCGCCGCAAGAAGATGTCGAAGCACAAGTACCGCAAGCGGCTGAAGGCCAACCGCCACAAGCGGAAGTAGAGCGTTGCCCGGCGCCGGCCGCGGCTACTCCCAGATCCGATTAGAACGGCATGCAGCATTCCCGCGGAGCTGTGCGTTTATCTCTTGACGTGTGACCGACCAAGAGGTTTATGACCAGCTCAAAGACCAGCTCGTGAGGTTCGCCGTCGCGCTGGTAGGCCCAGATGACGCTCCTGACCTTGTGGCCGACGCCGTCGTGGCCACGATTCGAAAAAGATCCCTTGCGTCCTTGGAGAATCCCCGCTCCTACTTGATGACCGCGGTGCTGAATGGCGCTCGGTCGCGCGGCCGTCGCCATAGGAGGGAGCGTTTGGAGCAGGAGCGCCAGGCCATCCAAGTGACGGATGCCCGCGAGGAGTCTGTGGACAACATGCTCGATGTGGCTACCGCGGTCAGGAGATTGCCGATACAACAGCGCGCCGCGGTTTACTTGACTTACTGGATCGGCCTGGCTTCGGATGAGGCGGCCCAGCAGATGGGTGTTCGACCCGCGACCCTGCGTCGTTACCTGGTGCTTGCCAGGCAGAGCCTGCGGCGGTACCTGGATGAATGAGGACCGCCTCGGCCGAATCGCGCGTGCTGCATTCGAGTCGATACTCGAGGAGGACCCCAGGGTGGCGGCTCCGGCGTGGGTGGAGATCGATCGTCGTCGATCGGCGGTGCCAAGACCTCGAAGGCGAGCAGGATGGCTTGTGGCAGTCGGTGCTGCTGTTGGCGTTTCCGCCGTGCTGGTTGCAGTCGCGTTTCTGCGCACCGGACCGCCCTCGGCAAGCGTGGTACCAAGTTCGACCCTCCAACCTGGGCCCTCCACCACGACCCCCACGACCTCGATCACAACAAACCCGTCCTCTGGTCGGCTCGAGGATCTCTGGGAGTTCCAGACCCAGGCGATCGGCCGTTACCTCGGTTCAGGTGAGGACTTCATTCCCGCTGCCGAACGAGTCGCGGTTCTGACTGGGGAAGAGGCCGAAGGAATGGCGATTCTCGACCTTGAATCCGGCCGCGTACTGAGAGAGTTTCGGTTTCCTCGTGCTCCTGGCACCTTGCTTGCTTTCGATGGGGATCAGGTCGTCTGGGCGACTTATGAGTCAGTCGGTGTGAATTCGGAAGGTGGAGTCAGCGATTGGAGCCACGACTTCGGCGACGATCGCTGGGCCGATCGCGGGGTCACGGTCGATGGGTCGATCTTGGTCGGCCTGGATCCGGTCATGGAAGGCGACTTCCAGCCTCCCGGGATGGTGCGCCTCAGCGAGGAGGGAGCTGTGTTGTGGTCGACCGATTTGGCCGAGGTTGGCCTCGACGAGGACTTCCAGTGGGTCGACTTCGTAGTGGTAGGCGAAACACTCTTGGTTCAGACGACCAAGGCCGTATACGGCCTCGAAACAGAGACCGGCGAACAGATCTGGCGTGTCCCCTTCCTCGAGGCATCGGTGGAGCACTTCTCAGCCGCCAGCGTTGTCGTGTCCGGGCGCAATGTGTTCGTGGGGGACTCGGGTCCTACTCAGGGCCAGATCCTCGGGATCGACATAGCGAGTGGCCAGGTATCTCTAGAACGAGCCACAGGCCCAAACCCGCGCATCGTGGGTGCCGCCCAAGGGTGGCTGATCTACGTCGAGGGCTCAGGTATTGGAGGCCTTGGACTCGATGAGTCGGACGACTGGTTCCGGCCCATCGGAGAGGGGTCCTTACCAGGAGTCACCGCCGCACTGGTCGACACTGGAGTCATGGTTGTCTCGTCGGACGGTCTTGAGATTCTTCAGACAGATGGTCAGGTGCTCCGATCGCTGCCATCGTCTGACTTTGAGAACCCCACGGGTTCCCCGGCACTCCTAGGAGGAGTAGCGCTTGTTCCAACCGTGGACAGGACTACCGCCTTGGACCTTGTATCCGGTGAGGTGATTGCTCAGTGGCCGGTGCAATTCTCCTCCTCCGTGGAGGTCATCGACCAGCGTCGCGCCTTGGTCACCTTTCCGGGCGAGTCGTTGAAGATGATCGGTGTGGAGGATTAGGTCTGGCTCAGCGGAGTCGCTGCTCCTCCCACTCAACCCATTGCTGGTTGAGCAGCTCAACACCCTCACGGCTTTTCGGCGGCGGGAACGGTCGGCCGACGATGATCCTGACTCGCCCGGGTCGGAGCCGGTTGTCGAGGCCGAGCACCTGGTCGGTGCCGATCACAGCCACTGGCAGAAGCTGAGCCGGAGCGACCGCGGCCAGCCAGGCGGCCCCGCGGCGGGCCGGCTCGTCGCCCCAGGCCCGCACCCTGCGTCCCTCGGGGAAGAGACCGACGACCCCGCCCCGACGCAAGTACCTGAGAGCGGCCCGAACCGTGGGCACGTTGGAGCCGACCCGGGACACCGGGATTGCTCCCCAGTGCCCGAGCAGCGCTCGCAAGATCCGGCTCTGCTGGATCAGGTCCTCGAGGGCGACGAACCGGACCGGTCGTGAAATGGCCGAGGCCACCAGCGGCGGGTCGAAGTGGGAGAAGTGATTGGAGGCGATCACCAGCGGGCCGGAGGGCAGGTCCACTTCGTATGCAATCTCCAGCCCGAAGGCCAGCTTCCCGGCCAACCTGATCACTCCCGTGGCCGGCTGCCATGTCGTCCGGCCGGCCCGCGGCATCAGGTCGGGAACCGGCCATAGAGAGGGAGAGGTCACCCTTGTCGAGGTAGGGCCACCGGGAGGAAGATCCGCCGCCCGTCGTCGACCTCGACCTTCCCCAACCCCGGTCGGGGATAGTGGCCCGCCCCCATCAGGGCTCCGGTGCCGGCCACCATCTCGAAGAAGCGGCCGCGGGTGGCGGCAGCCTGCTCCTGGTCGAGGTCGGCGGCGACGTTCCACTCAGGGTGTTCGAACTGGGCGGGATGATGGGTTATGTCTCCGGCGATGAGGGTGCGGGTCCCTTCCGAGATGATCGAGACCGCCTGGTGCCCGGGGGTGTGGCCCGGGGTTGGGATCACCCTCACCCCCGGCAGGACTTCCCGTTCCCCATCGAGTACCTCGACGCGCTCCTCCTCCAGGAACCCGTTCATCAGGCGGCGAACCCGTTCACCAGCCGCCCCATCGACAGTCATCCAGTGATCGAGCTCCCCACGCTGCAGGAAGTGATTGGCATTCGGGAATCTCGGCGACCCGCTCTTGGTGCGGCTACCGCCGCAATGGTCGTAGTGGAGATGGGTGTAGATGACGTGTGAGACCATGGCAGGGGTGACGCCCAGCTCCTCCATGGCTTGAGGCAGGCGATTGCCGCCAGCGCCTTCCGGGAGGGTTGACACGTCCTCGCCATAGCCGGTGTCGATCATGGCCGTGGCTTCGCCGTTGGTGATCAGGAAGCAACCCATGCTGATGCGGAGCCTCCCGTCGTCCAGGTGTTCGGGATGTGCCTGCCAGTAGGCAGGGTCGGATGTGGGGAAGGTCTCATGTGGCTGGCGGTGGAACCAGCCGTCCTCGATCGCAATCAGGGTGTACGCCCCGCACCGGAGGGTCGAGATCACTCAGCGGTCCTTCAAGTAGCGCTCGATCTCGTCGACCAGGGCAGCCGGGTCCTCCGTCTCCCCTTCATCGTCCTCGTAGGCCGTCTCCAGGCGCTCGACGTACTCGCGCAGGTCCTGTGACTCGTCGAGTGCCCCGTCGACCGACGACCTGAACCTCTCGGCCGACTCATCGAGCGCCGACGTGTCGAGGCGTCGGTCGAGCAACTCCCCGGACTTGTACACCAGGGCGGCAATCCCAGGGGGATATCGCTGGGTACCGAGGTAGTGGGGAACCGCTGCCCAGGTCGAGACGGTGTTGATGCCGCTCTCGGCCAGGTGATTGGTGAGGACCCCCACGATCCCGGTGGGTCCTTGGTATCCCGAAGCCGGCAGGCCAGAAGCCAGCAAGAGCTTGGCATCGGCTGCCGCCCCGATCAGCGGCACCGGAAGGGAGTGGGGGACCTGGCCGAGGAATGCTCCCATGGTCACGGCCCGTGTGACTTCGAGGTCGTGGAGGACACCGGCGATCAGCTCGCAGAAGGCACGCCAGCGCAACTGCGGCTCCTCGCCCAGGAGGACCACCAAGTCACCTTGAGGATGGTGAAGGGCGTGGAACTCATTGCGGGGCCAAGATATGTGACGGATTCCGTCATCCATGTGGATCACCGGTCTGCGTGCCTGGAATTCAAAGAACTCGTCCGGGTCGATTCGAGCGAACACCTCTCCCTCTAGAGCGGTCAGGTACTCCTGGGCCGCCCCGGTAGAAGACTCCCCGGCGTCGCCCCAGCCTGCGAAGGCGAGCAAGGCCACCGGGTTGCGGAGGTTCGGCATCCCTGTGGTCTCAAGCCACGACATCCCCTCCAAACTACCCCACTCCCAAGGCACCCTTTAACGGGCGGGTGGTGGGGCCCGGTGTTCAGGCAGGTTGACCCCTGAATCGCCGCAGGCGAAGGCTGTTGGCCACAACCGAGACCGAGGAGAGTGCCATGGCTGCCGCCGCCACCATCGGGTCGAGCAGGCCGAAAGCTGCCAGCGGGATCGCGGCCACGTTGTAGGCGAATGCCCAGAACAGGTTTTGGCGAATCACGCCCAAGGTCCTGCGGGCCAGCTTGACGGCGGTCGGCACGAGCCCGGTCCCGCCCGACAGGAGGACGATGTCGCCGGCTTCGATTGCGATGTCGCTTCCGGTGCCGACGGCGAACCCCAGATCGGCCTGCACCAGGGCGGGGGCGTCGTTGATGCCGTCGCCCACGAAGCCGACGACCCTGCCGTTTGCCTGCAAGCGAGAGATCTCCTGCGCCTTGTCGGCCGGTTGGACCTCGGCGGTCACGAGGTGGATGCCGGCCTCCGCCGCCACCGCTTCGGCGGTGCTCCGGCTGTCGCCGGTGATCATCGCCGTATCGATTCGCATGTCGGCCAGGTCCTCGACGACGGCCTTGGACTCGGGCCTGAGAGTGTCTGCGACTGCCAGCGCACCGCGCACCCTCCCGTCCCAGCCTGCCAGAAACGCGGTCCTGCCCGACTCGGCCCATCCTCTGATCGAGGCCTCGAAGGCGGCGGGCGTGGACAGGCCCCGGTCTGCCATGAACCGTTGCGAACCGACCGTGATCTCGATCCCGTCGACAGTTCCCACCACGCCGCTGCCTGGCACCGCATAGACGCCCTGGGCCGCCACCGGCTCGATGCCGCGTGACTCTGCTCCCAACACCACCGCCATCCCGAGCGGATGCCCTGAGGCGGCTTCCACCGAGGCCACCAGGCGAAGGAAGCGCTCCTGGTCAAGGTCAGCCTCGAGATCGGTCAGGGTCATTGCGCCGGAAGTCAGGGTTCCGGTCTTGTCGAAGACGACCGAGTCCACCTTCCCTGAGAGCTCGAAGACCTCCGGGCGCTTGTAGAGGATCCCGAGCTCGGCGCCACGGCCGCTTCCCACCATGATGGCGGTAGGGGTGGCCAGCCCGAGAGCGCAGGGGCAGGCGATGATCAGCACCGCCACAGCGGCCCGCATGGCCTCCGCCACATCGTTGCCGCCGAGAAGCCATGCCGCCAGCGTCGCCAGCGCGACGACGATCACCACCGGCACGAAGACTCCCGAGACCCGATCGACCAGCCTTTGGATCGGTGCCTTGCCCGCCTGGGCGTCGGTCACCAGCGAGACGATCTGGCCAAGGGCGGTGTCCTCACCCACCTTGGTCGCCCTCACTACGACCGCTCCCTGCTGGTTCACCGTCGCCCCGAACACTTCCCGTCCTGGGGCCTTGTTCACCGGCCGTGACTCTCCCGTGAGCATCGACTCGTCGAAGGACGACTCACCGTCGACGATCACTCCGTCGGTGGGGACCTTCTCGCCCGGCAGAACCGACATCAGGTCGCCCGGTAAGACGTGCTCGATGGGCGTGAGCCGTCCTTCACCGCCGACCATCACCCGAGCCTCCTTGGCCCCAAGCTCGAGCAGCTTGGTGACGGCCCGGCTCGCCCGTCCCTTGGCCCGCGCCTCGAGAGCCCTGCCGAGGGTGATGAGCGTCACGATCATGGCCCCCGTCTCAAAGAACACCTCGTGTCCCGTGGTGAGTGCCCAGACCGAGAAGAGGTAGGCAGCCAGGGAGCCCAATGAGATGAGGGTGTCCATCGACACCTCGCCTGAGCGAATCTGGCGCAGCGCCACCCGGTGGAACTGCCACCCGATCCAAAGCACCACCGGGGTGGCCAACAGGAGCTGGACGATCCGGCTCCAGAGTGCATCCGGGCCGAGCATCGAGAGCAGCATCAGCGGGATGCTCAAGGCGGCCGCCACGGCAAACCGCCGCCACTGGGCTCGCTCCTCTTCCGAGTAGCGGGCGGTGATGCTCATCCCGTGGTCGTGGCTCAGCTGCATGTCGTAGCCGATCCTCTGCACGGCTGTTCGTAGCGAATCGGCGTCGACCTGTGCGTTGGTCCGCACCCGGGCAGATCCTCCCGCGAAGTTGACGGCCGCCGCCTCCACGCCGGGCTGGCGGCCCAGCACGCGCTCGACTCTGACCGCACACGAAGCGCAGGTCATGCCCTCGACCTCGAAGTCGAGGACCTCAGACTGGAGGTGCTGGGTCAGATCGGCACCTCGTATCCCTGGCCCTCGATTGCGCCAACGATCTCGGCCCGACTCACCGCCGCCTCATCGAAGGCGACGGTCACGACGGCTGCCGGGATGTCGACGCTGACTTCGGACACGCCGGCCAGAGCTCCAACCGCTGCTTCGAGCGAGGTCTTGCAGTGGTCGCAGTGGATCTCGGGGACGCTGATGGTCAGGTCGGTCATGCCCCGGCCCCCTTGCTTGCCCTGCCGGTGACGGCCTCGGTGTACTTGAGAGTCTCCATGAGCTCCTCGACCACTTCCTGCCCCCGCCCATCTCTGATCGCATCAACCACGCAGGTCTCCAGGTGGCCCTGCAGCAGCACCCGATTGACCCGCTCCAGGGACGACTGCAGCGCGGAGATCTGCTTCATGACGTCGACGCAATAGCGGTCGTCCTCGACCATGCCGATAACGGCGCCGAGGTGGCCCTGGACCGTCTTCAACCGGTTGAGGGCGTCGGCTTTGCTGGTGTCTTTCATCCCCCTATCCTACCCCACCTGGGGTGGGGTGCGGTCCGTCCCCAGGGCGGTCAGCCCCGGCTGGGGAGGTCGTGCGCAGGACGGGAGGGGGGCCTTGGCTCATCCAGCCAGGCGATACGCCGATACTGTCTTCTCATGGCGGACCATGTGGTGATGGTCGTGGAGATCCCGAGGGGATCGAGGAACAAATACGAGGTCGACCACGAGACCGGCGAGATCTTCCTGGACCGCACTCTCTTCACGGCTACGCGCTATCCGGCCGACTACGGATATATCCCGGACACCCTTGCGGACGATGGTGATCCCCTCGACATCCTCTGCCTGACCACGGACCCAACCTTCCCCACGTGCCGGATTCGAGTCCGACCGGTGGCGGTCCTCAGGCTGGAAGACCAGGGTGAGATCGACGACAAGGTCATCTCGGTGCCGGCCGGGGATCCGCGTCACGACGCCGTTCAGGATGTGGGCGACCTCGAGGAGCACTTTCGAAAGGAGCTCGAGCACTTCTTCCTCGTCTACTCCGAGCTGGAGAAGGAGGCGGTGACCTCTTTCGGGTGGGAGGGCCGTGACCTGGCCATGCAGCTGATCGAAGATGCTCGAGCGGCCTTTGAGGCCTCGAGACCGTGAGACCGTGAGACCTCGAGACCGTAGAAAAGAGTGAGGCCCCGGCGGTGGGCGCCGGGGCCTCGTCTTCCAGGCTGCGCAGTATCGGGGGAGGGGGAGAGACCGGACCGCGCCGCCTTGGAACTAGGCCTCAGGTACCTTCGGGCAGGATCTTGCCCCGCACCCGAGGGAATCTTACTGGTGCATGTGCGTAACAGAATTCCCGGCGGTTGTACTGGCTGAGACGGGTGCCGCAGTCAGGGTGGGCGCACCTGCGATCCTCCCCGAACTTGCGGGAAGGGCGGGAGATCCCACGGATCGCCGAGCCTTTCACGATGTCAGACATTGTTTTTCTTGGCCTCCTTGAGCGGAGCCTTTGGAGTGAACGCCGAGCGAGGCTCGACTCTTCCCTCCTCCGATCTCCGTTCCATGAGTATTCGACCGTTGGGCTAAACGGGGGGTAAACGGTCCGTCCCCCGATGGCTCGGCCTGGTCGAACTCACCTATTTGACGGCCAAAGGCCCGGTCAGGTTCCCGACGGTCAGTCGATACCGAGCTTGTGGAGAAACGCCTGGTTGGAGGGCTGGCGGCCCAGAAAGTTGCGCAGGAGCTCCCCGCCATCGGCGGAACCGCCCTTCTCGAGGATCTCGCGCCGGTAGGACCTGCCCACCTCGGAGTTGGTGACGCCTTCCTCCGCGAAACGGCTCCACATGTCGTCTCCAAAGACCTCGGCCCACAGATAGCCGTAGTAGCCGGCGTCGTATCCGAACAGATGGCCGAAGCTCGCCGGGAAGAACGTTCCCTCCTGATAGGGGAGCAGGGTTACCTCGTTGATGCGCCGGGTGATCTCCTCGATGTCCTTGTCGTGGCCGGGCCCATGAAGCTCGAGGTCGAGCATGCCTAGCTGGATCTGGCGAAGAGTGGTGATGCCGATGTTGAGGCGACGGGCGGCGACCATCCGGTCGACCAGATCCGGCGGGATCGGGTCGCCGGTCGCGTAGTGGCGGGCGAAGCGCTGCAGGACGCTCGGCTCCCATGTCCAGTTCTCCATGATCTGGGACGGCGCCTCGACGAAGTCGGTCTCGGTCGAGCTCCCGGCGAACCTCGTGGTGGCCGCCTTGGTCAGGGTCTGGTGGAGGATGTGGCCAAACTCGTGGAAGAGCACAACCACCTCGCTGTGCTGCAAAAGCGAGGGTTGGGTGGACGTGGGCTTGGTCATGTTTGCCACGATCGCTGATACCGGCTGTTGGTAGTTCCCGTCGGCCATCAGGCGGCCGGGAACCAACGGAAAGGCGGCGGCGTGGCTGAACTTGCCCTCGCGCGGGAACAGATCCATGTGGAAATGAGCGATGGTCTCGCTGGTATCGGCATCCTTAATCGCATAGGTCTGCACGTCGGGGTGCCAGGTGGGGGCCTCGACCCGCTCGTATTGGAGGCCAAACACTTCTCCGGTCAGGTCGAGCATCCCGTCGAGGACGGCCTGCAGTGGGAAATACGCAGCGATCTCCATCGGGTCGACCCCGTAGTCGCGCAGGCGGATCCGATTGCCGTAGTAGCGCCAGTCGAACGCTTGGAGCTCGCCGTCGTGCTCGTCGGTTTTCAGCATGTCTGACATCACCGACTTCTCCATCAGGCCCTTGTCGGTAAGAGGGGGAACCAATCCCTCGTAGAAGGCGTGGACGGCGCCAGGCTCTTTGGCCATCCGCTCCTCGAGCTGATGCTCGGCCCACGACTCCTGGCCGAATATGCCGGCGATCTTGCTGCGGATTGCGACCGCCTCTTCCAGAATCGGCCGATTCACCTCGATGGCCCGAGAGTCGAATGCCAGGCGCATCTGTCGGCGTAAGTCACGCCGCCGCCCGTTTTCCATGAAGGGGAAGTAGTCGGGGTAGGCAGTGGTGACCCGGTAGGTACCCGGCTCGTCTCCTGGCTGGAGACCCTCCCGGAACGAGTCCGGCAACCCTTCCAGACCCGCATCGTCGACGACCACAGCCCGCGAGTCCTCGGCGATGTTGCGCTCGAAAGCCACGCCGAGCTCCACCAGCCGCTGCGTGAGGCGCTTCACCTCGGCTCGATCCTCCGGCGAGAGCTCGTGCCCGGCCTTGCGCAGATCTCGCATGACGAACTCGAGCAACCGTGCCCGCTCACCGGCCAAGGATCGGGCAGCAGGCGTTTCCGAGTAGCCCTTGATGGCCGCGTAGAAGTCGTCCCTGAACACCACTTCGACGCCCCACTTCTGGATGCGCTCTTCGATCTCCTTGCCGACCTGTCGAACCTCGGCGTCCGGATGGACGTACCCCATGAAGGCGGTCCGCCCATAGGCGGACCCCACGACGTCGTCCATCTCATCGAGGGTGTCGAGTGGGTCGGCGGCAGTGCCTTCGACGATCGATGTGACCAGGTCGTCGGCCTCAGCCAGGGAGCGGTCGGCATCGGCGCGCACCGACTCCGCCGACAGTGTTGTGTAGTCGAAGAGCATCCTTCGACCTTAACGGCCGGCTGAATGCGGCCTGCAGGCCGGCTCAGCGGAAAGGGAGCTCAGGAGGTGCTTCGGCCAGGCGGCCGCCGACGAAGGTGGCCATCACTCTCGTATCAGCCAGGTCCCCGGGCGAGACCGCCAGCGGATCCCGATCGACGACCAGGAAGTCCTCCGAACCGGGTGTTATCGGCTCGGCGAAGAGCCGCATGGCTTGGGCGGCGTCGAGGG
The DNA here is from genome assembly GCA_036555105.1 of Acidimicrobiia bacterium. Taxonomy (GTDB): domain Bacteria; phylum Actinomycetota; class Acidimicrobiia; order Spongiisociales; family ZC4RG35; genus DATBMA01. The sequence goes on along the minus strand of DATBMA010000004.1, from coordinate 42,729 downwards.
ACTGCTCATCGGCGAGGCCCTGGCGATCACGGGCGGCGGCCATGCCCCACCATGGGTTGGGCGGCTCCACCGGGCAGTCGGATCCGCCCACCAACGCCGCACGTTGCTCGAGCAAGGAAGCAAACGGGTAGGTGTTGTGTAGCCGGTCTGGCCCCACCCGGCGCTCCAGCCATGCCGTCTCCGAGGCCAGGAAGGCGGGTTGCACCGAGACCGTGATGCCGAGCTCGCCGCATTGCTTGATCGCCTCGGCGGTGAGAACCGAGGCATGCTCGATCCGGAGCCCGGCAGGGTCGGCGCCGCGTCGGAGCAGTCGCCGGAACAGGGACACAACTTCATCGTTGGCCAGGTCGCCGATGGCATGGATGGCCACTGCTCCTCCCATGCTCAACGCGACCTCAGCCATCTGCTCGGCCCGGTCCAAGTAGAGGCGAAGAATCCCGCGGTTGCCCGGAGCGTCGGCGAAAGCCTCGTGCATTGCCGCCGTTCTCCCTCCCAGCCCTCCGTCGGCGAACTCCTTCCAACCGGCGAAACGGATGTTGGGCCCGGCTTGATCGAGCCGTTGAGCTGCCGCTCCCAGCTCCTCCGGCGTCGAGGCGACGACCAGGACGTCGAGCTTCAGGTTGAGCCCGGCTGCGGCCTCCACCAGCAGATCGACCTCGTTGGACCCCCCGCACCAGAGCGGAGCTCCGGCGGACACGATCGCGGTCAGCCGGGTGAGCCCGAGGCCGGTTAGCCCGCCGAGGGCCGCCGCCACCGCCGGTGGCTCGATCGGCGGCACCATCTCCGACAACGGCCCGGACACCCGGCCAATGGCTTCCTCGCGCAAGATCCCGTTGGGGGCACCGGAGCCGTCGCGGTCAAAGGCGCCTCCTTCCGGGTCCTGAACGCCGGTGCCCAAGCCGGCCTGCTCGAGGGCGGTGGTGGAGGCAATGGCGATGTGGCCGCAGTAGCGGTAGAGCAGCACCGGCCGACCCGGTGCTGCCCGGTCGAGCAGCAGGCGGTCGGGCAGGCGGCCCTCCGCCAGCGACTCGTCGTCAAGCCTGATCCCGATGAGGGCGGCGCCGGCTGGCAGTCGCCGGTCTTCGTCGGCTATGACCTGGGACAGAGCCGCAAAGTCGGGCACTTCCTTCAGGGTCAGCCCTGTGACCGCCCGGGTGTACCCGATCGGGTGAAAATGATGATCCTGGAGGGCGGGCACGATGGTGGCGCCGGGAAAGTCGATCCGATCCTCACCGACCAAGCCCTCCGAGCTGCCGATGGCGGAAACTCTCCCATCCTCGATCAGCATCGAATCGCCCGCCGCCGGGGACAGGGAGCGGACCTGTCCCGCAGCCACGACCAGGGAGCTCATCGGACGTGCTCCGGGAGGTGGCGCGATACGGCTTCGACCAGCAACGGATGGATGGCGCCGTTGGAGGCAATGAGCCCGGGGTCATCCAAGCGGTGCGGCCCGCCCAGATGGTTGGTGACCTGGCCACCGGCTTCGATGACAATGAGAACGCCTGCGGCAGCATCCCATGGCTGGATCCCGAACTCCCAATACCCCTCGTAGCGGCCGCAAGCCAGCCAGGCCAGGTCGAGGGCCGCGCTCCCCAGCCGGCGCACACCCTGCACAGAGGCGAGCACCCCGCCGAGATTGCTCGCGTATCCGGCAGCAAAACGATCGCGGTCGTATGGGAACCCGGTGGCGATCAAGGACATCTTCAGATCGACCTGGGTCGACACCGCCATTGGCTGCCCCTTCGATGAGGCCCCTCGTCCGGCGGCCGCCTCGAAGAGCTCACCCCGCAGAGGATCGACGACGACGCCCACACGCGGGGAGCCGCGGTCCCAGAGCGCCACCGACACAGACACCTGCGGGATGCGGTGGATGAAATTGACCGTGCCATCCACTGGGTCGACGATCCAGATCCGCTCGCCGTCCCAGCCGCCGCCGCCCGCCTCCTCGGAGAGGACCTGGTCGTCGGGTGCGAGCCGCTGGATGACGGCCAAGATCGCCGCCTCGGCCCGCCGGTCGACCTCGGTCACCGGGTTGCCATCCCCTTTGAACTCGGCGTCTACCGGTTGCCCGAATTCACGACGAACGATCTCGGCTCCGGCCATGGCGGCCTGACGGGCAATGTCGAGATCGGAAGCCACGTCTCAACGCTACCGAGCCACCAGCCACCAGCCATCAGAGCCAAACGACTAACGACCGAGTACTTGTTACTTTGCCACCGTGCTCCCCGTCCTTGCCGGCCTGCTGGCCGGCGCCGCTTTGGTGCTCGCATTTCCTCCATTCGGTTGGGCATGGATCTCACTGGCTGCCATCGCGCTCCTCCTCTGGGCACTGCGCTCGGGCCGTCACCCGACCCTCACCGGGTGGTTCTTCGGGCTGGCATTCTTCGGCGGCCTCATATGGTGGATCTCCGAGCTCGGGCTCGTAGCCCTGATCCCGGCGGTCCTGTTCCAGTCCTCCTACTTCGCCCTGTACGGGTGGCTGATGGGAAGAGCCGCCCGGCTGTCGGTGGGCCGGTGGATGCTGGTGGCGATCGGAGGCTGGGCCGCGGTCGAGTGGATCCGCGGCCACTTCCCGGTGGGCGGGTACGAGTGGGGACAGCCAGGCCTCTCGCTGTCCGGGTGGGATGCCGCCCGCGGGGCGGCGCAATGGATCGGCGGTTCCGGCTTGTCGGTCCTGGTCGTCGCCATGGCGGCGGCGGTCGTGATGGTCATAGAGCGTCGCCGCCTGTCACCGGCGTCGGTCACCCCCTTCGTGCTTTCCGGGCTGCTGCTGATCGCAGGTGCGCTGTGGCCGACGAAAGCGGATGGCCCCGTGGTCTCCGTCGCCATCGTGCAGGGCTCCACTCCCTGCCCTTTCACGCATTGCGATGAGGAGCGTTTGCAGACCATGGAGATGCACCTCGCCCTCACGGAGCAGATCTCGGCGGGAGCAGCCGATCTGGTGGTGTGGGCGGAGGGCTCGGCCGGCTCGTCGGTCTGGGAGACGACCTCGGCCGACGCCGACCCGATCCAGAACGACGAGGTGGGAGAAGCGATCGGTGATGAGGCCGAACGGATCGGGGCGTACATGCTGATCGGCACCGACCGGGCGGTGGGCGAAGACCAGTTCGTGAATGCCAACGTCCTCTTCGGGCCGGACGGTGAGATCCTCGGCGAGTACCGAAAGCGGCACCCCGTCCCCTTCGGCGAATATGTCCCCTTCCGGTCGGTCCTCGGCGGCTTGCCCGCTTTGGAGGGGGTACCCCGTGACATGATCAGGGGCGAGGGCCCGGTGGTCTTCGACACCGAGATCGGGGCTTTGGGGTCGGTCATCTCCTTCGAAGGGAGCTTCTCCCGCTACCCCCGCTCGGAAGTGGGAGCAGGGGCCGAGCTGCTGGTGGTGGCGACCAACGAAGGCAGCTACGGATACACCCCCGCCTCCGATCAGCTGATCGGCATCACCCGGATGCGGGCCGCTGAGCTCGGCATTGACGTAGTGCACGCGGCGGTGACGGGCAAGTCGACGTTCATCACCGAAGGAGGGGTGGTGGGAGAGACCCTCGGCCTGGCCGAGTCCGACATCCTGTACGGGTCCCCCCGGCTCCGTACCAGCGGTCCCACCCTTTACGCCAGGTTGGGCGACTGGATGGTGGTGCTCGCAGCTCTGGCTGGGGCGGTCGCGGTCTTGGCCCGGCGTCCGGCCCGGCCCCAGACTCCGTAGGATGCCGCCCCGTGAGCGACCATCAGCCTTCTCAGGCGACCAGCACCCTCGAGAACCTCCTCAGCGAAGGGAGGGTCTTCCCGCCTTCCCCGGCATTCAGCTCGCAAGCCAACGCCGACGAAGGCTCGTACGCCCTGGCCGAAGCAGACTGGAATGCCTTCTGGCTGGAGCAGGCTCTGGCCAGAGTCAGCTGGTTCAAGCCGCCTGCGCACGTGCTTGATGACTCCAATCCCCCCTTCTATCGGTGGTTCGCCGACGGCGAGCTGAACCTCTCCTACAACTGCCTCGATCGCCATCTGGCCGGCTCGTCGGACAAGGTCGCATATCACTGGATCGGTGAGCCGGGGGACCGCCGCAGCCTCACCTACGGGGACCTGTACCGCGAGGTGAACCGGTTTGCCAACGGGCTCAAGTCGCTTGGCCTTCACCAAGGCGATCGAGTGGCGATCTACATGGGCATGGTGCCCGAGCTGCCCGTGGCGATGCTGGCCTGTGCCCGCCTGGGCCTGGTCCACTCCGTGGTGTTCGGCGGTTTCTCGTCCGATGCTCTGGCCGATCGCATCATCGATGCCGACGCCAGGGTGGTCGTCACCCAGGATGGCGCCTGGCGGGCGGGGAAGCTCACTCCTCTGAAGGCCAACACCGACGTGGCAGTGGCCCGTTGCCCGAACGTGCGCACGGTGGTGGTGCTCAGACGGGCTGGGAACGACCCTGACATGCAAGATGGGCGCGACGTCTGGTGGGAAGACGTGGTCGCCGGGCAGTCCGATGAATGTGAGCCCGCCCGCCTCCAGGCTGAGCACCCGCTCTACATCCTCTACACCTCGGGAACGACCGGGAAGCCCAAGGGAATTGTCCATACCCAGGCCGGCTACCTCACCCAGGTCGCCACCACCCACTCGTGGGTCTTCGACCTGAAACCGGATGAGGACGTCTACTGGTGCGCCGCCGACATCGGGTGGGTGACCGGTCACTCCTACATCGTCTACGGGCCTCTAGCCAACCGGGCGACCAGCGTCATCTACGAGGGTGCCCCCAACTACCCGGAGCCGGACCGCCTGTGGCAGATCATCGAGGAGATGAAGGTCACCATCCTCTACACGGCCCCCACCGCCATTCGCTCGTTCATGAAGTGGGGAGATGAGTTCCCGGCTGCCCACGACCTGTCCTCATTGCGGCTGCTCGGTTCGGTCGGTGAGCCGATCAACCCCGAGGCGTGGATCTGGTACCAGCAGAACATCGGCGGCGGACAGTGCCCCATCGTCGACACCTGGTGGCAGACCGAGACCGGGGCGATAATGATCACCCCGCTCCCTGGTGTCACCGCCACCAAGCCCGGCTCCGCCACCTTCCCCTTCCCCGGGATCGGGGCAGATGTGGTCGACGAGCAGGGCAACTCGGTGCCCCTGGGGGGCGGTGGATACCTGACCCTCACCCGGCCGTGGCCGGCGATGGCACGGACCATCCATGGTGATCCCCAGCGCTACATCGACACGTACTGGTCGAAGTACCCGGGCCGCTACTTCCCTGGCGATGGATGCAAGCGGGACGAAGACGGCTACTTCTGGCTGCTGGGGCGGGTCGACGACATCATGCTGGTGTCAGGTCACAACATCTCCACCACCGAGGTCGAGTCAGCACTGGTGTCTCACCCGGCCGTGGCCGAGGCGGCAGTGGTCGGGCGCAAGGACGAGCTCACCGGACAGGCGATCGCCGCCTTCGTGACCTTGCGAGCGGGCCGCGAAGGCGACGATGCCCTCATCGCAGAGCTGCGCGATCACGTTGCCAAGGTGATCGGGCCGATCGCCAAGCCGAAGTCGATCGTCTTCACCGGCGACCTTCCCAAGACCCGCTCCGGCAAGATCATGCGGAGGCTGCTGCGCGACATCTCCGAGCACCGTCAGTTGGGGGACGTGACCACCCTGGCCAACGAGTCGGTCGTCCTCGAGATCGCCGAGCTGGCCGCGGCCAGACCCACCGAAGACTGAGTACTCAGCTACCGGGTACTGCTTCCGCGGGCTCTGTCAGGCCGACCATGTTTCCCGCCGGGTCGGCGAACATCCCGTAGGTGACGATTCCCGGCAGCACCGTCCGCGGCACCAGCGTCTTGGCGCCGGCCAGCTCGGCCTGTTCGAGGGTCTGGTCGATCGAGTCCACCTGGAAGTAGACCGAGAGGTAGGAGCGGGCTTCCTCCGGGCCGCGGCCGATGGCGCCGCCCACGCCGGCATCGTCTGTGGAGACGAAGTTGTAGCCGTCGTATCCCTCCACGGCCTGGGTCTTCCATCCGAAGAGGCCCTCGTAGAACTTGGTGAGCCCATCTCCGTCATCACCCATCAACTCGAAGTGGATGACCTTTGCCATTTCGCATCTCCTTTGCTGGGCGGTCGAACGCCTCACCCAACTGAACGACGTATGGAGCGACGGGATCTCGACACCTTCTTCTGATCGAAAGCAGCCCGGTCTATGGTGCCCGGATGGACGCATGCATCGTCTCGGCGGTCCGATCTCCGATCGGCCGCTTCGGCGGCGCCTTCCGCGAGCTTTCCCCGCCCGACCTGGCTGCCCCGGTGATGAAGGCCGCTCTCGCGGCGGCCGGGCTGGAAGGTGATCGCCTCGACCTGGTGGTGTTCGGCAACGTGCTCCGAGGGGGGCACGGCCAGCTCATTCCCCGCCAGGCGGCCTTCAAGGCGGGGGTTCCGAAGCACGTGGATGCGATGGCCGTCGACATGGTGTGCTCGTCGGGGATGGCAGCGCTCCTCACCGGGCTCAGCCTGATCAAGGCGGGGGAGGCCGAGGTCGTCATGGTCGGCGGAGTCGAGTCGATGTCGACCGCCGGGTTCTCGATTGACTCCAGGGCACGCTGGGGCTTCAAGTTCCTCCCCGGCGACGGAGCGCCACTGATCGATCTGATGGCGCGAGATGGCCTGTCCGACCCGGTCTCAGGCGAGGCAATGGGTGAGCAAACCGAGCGGCTTGCCGGTGAGGAAGGCGTGGGCAGGGCCGAGCTTGACGAGGTCGCAGCCTGGTCACATCAGCGGGCCGCCGCCGCAACCGACAATGGCGCCTTCGCATCCGAGCTCGTCGGGTTCGACCTTGGCAAGGCCGGGTCGCTGCTGGCCGACGAGGGGGTTCGTCCCGACACGACGGTCGAGACGTTGGGCAGCCTTCGGCCCGCCTTTCGGCCCGATGGGGTGCTGACGGCGGGCAACAGCTCGCAGATCTCGGACGGGGCGGCGGCGCTGGTGGTCGCCTCCGATCGGGCCGTGGCGGAGTTCGGGCTGGTGCCATTGGCCCGCATCAGCGGATCGTCATGGGCGGCCGGAGAGCCCTACCGGTTTCCTGAGGCTCCGGTGCCGGCTATCGAGAAGCTGCTCAAGCGGCTTGGCCGCCAGGTCACCGACTTCGACCTCTTCGAGAACAACGAGGCTTTCGCCCTCAATTCGGTCTTGCTGAACCGGCGCCTCGACATCCCATTCGAACAACTCAACGTCAACGGCGGCGCCATCGCCCTCGGCCACCCGATCGGCTGCTCCGGAGCCCGCATCGTCGTCACGCTGATCCACGCTCTGCGGGCCCACGGGGGTACGAGCGGCATTGCATCGATCTGCCACGGCACCGGGGGAGGCACAGCCATGGCCGTCGACCTGGTCTGATCCGGCCCGCGGGTCACGACCATGAAGACGTGTCGATGAGATGACGACCCCGGAACGACGGGGCGCGCGGGCTCTCCTGGTCGATGTCACCCCTCTGAAGGAGTCGACCGACTTTCGCTGGCTCTATGCCGGCTTCCTGTCCTCGTTCCTCGGCAGACAGTTGACGATCGTGGCGGTCCCGTACCAGGTGTTCCTCCTAACCAACTCGTCGCTGGCGGTGGGGCTCTTGGGTCTGGCCCAGCTCATCCCGCTGCTGGTGGTATCGCTGATCGGCGGTGCGATCGCCGACGCGGTCGATCGGCGCCGGCTACTGCTGCTCAGTCAGAGCCTGCTCGTGGTCACCGCCCTCGCCCTGGCCTGGAACGCCGCCGCCCCCCAGCCTCAGGTCTGGATCCTCTTCGTGCTCAGCGCGGTCAATGCCGGCATCTCCGCCATCGACTCCCCCACCAGGAGTGCAATGGTCCCGTCGCTGGTCCGCAAGGAGTTGGTGCCGGCCTCGATCGCCCTCAACCAGACCATGATGAACGTGGCGGGGGCGGTGGGCCCCGCCCTGGCCGGGTTGCTCATCGCCCGCAGCAGCCTCGCCCTCACGTACGCGCTGGAAGCGGCCACCTTCGTGCTCGCTGCCCTGATGGTCATGCCCATCAAGCATGTGACTGCGGTCGAGGATCGGCGGCAGATGGGGGTCGAGTCGATCAGGGAGGGGCTGCGCTACCTGCGCGGTCAGAAGCCGATTCAGGGAACGATGATCATCGACCTCAACGCCATGATCTTCGGAATGCCGCGTGCTCTCTTCCCTGCGCTCGGCACGACGGTGTTCGGCGGAGGGGCAGCCACAGTCGGCTTCCTCTATGCCGCACCGGGAGTGGGCGCCCTCATCGGAGCGGTGACTTCCGGCTGGGTGGGGAGGGTCAAGGAGCAAGGCAAGGCCGTGGTGTGGGCAGTGGTGGCTTGGGGAGCGGCTATCACTCTCTTCGGCCTCACCGAGTCGCTCCCGATCGCTCTCGCGTTCCTGGCCATCGCCGGTGCGGCCGATGTCATCTCCGCCGTGTTCAGGGGAACGATCCTCCAGTTGACCGTGCCCGACCGCCTCCGGGGGCGAATGTCGGGTGTGCATCTCGCGGTGGTGGCGGGAGGCCCGCGCCTGGGGGACCTGGAAGCCGGATTGGTGGCTGCCCTCACCACCCCCCAGTTCTCCGTCGTGTCGGGCGGGATCGCCTGTCTGATCGGCGCCTTCGTCGTGCAGCGCAAAGTCCCCGAGTTGTGGGAGTACCGATCGGGTGGGGGTGTGATCGAGCCGGCTCCGGCCTGATCGGTCACCCGAGAATCGCCCACGAAAGCCAGACGAGGATCATCAGCACTCCGGCGACGAACTGGACGGAGGCGGCGTGGAACATCCCCACCAGTGCCGCCTTGGTGGAGGTCCAGGCCGTCGCCGCTTGACGGGTGGTGGCGAGCCGCCCGAGGAAGATGCCGAGCACGAAACCGAGCGGGGCACCGACGACCGGCACCGCGAAGTAGCCCACCACCGCGATGCCGAGCGCGAAGAACTGGAGGGCAAGGCCGACTCCGGCATCAGCCGTCCGCTTCTGGGGCAGCTTCACCGCCAACCAGAGCGCCACCGCGAAGAGCACGGTGATGACCGCGATGGCCACCCATCCGACGACATCGAACCCGGTGGCAATGCCGTAGATGACCGCCGCACCCCAGATGAGGATGAGACCCGGGAGGATCGGGATCAGGGTTCCGGCCAGCCCGACCAGCATGACCAGCCCCACAACGATGGCCAGCAGCTCTGGGTCCATGCGAGGCCAGTCTCACAGTCGCCGGTCTCACCGACTCGAAGTGAGACCTCGAGACTTCGAGACCAGGAGGCCTTTTCCGAATAACGATCGTTCGTTATTATGGCGGGGTGGATCAGGAAGCCCGGTTCCAGCAGCTGATCGGCTCCGAGCAGAAGGTCGAGCCCCAGGACTGGATGCCCGAGGAGTACCGCCAGACCAACCTCCGCCAGATTGCCCAGCACGCCCATTCCGAGATCATCGGGATGCAGCCCGAAGGGAATTGGATCACCCGGGCCCCCACTCTCGAGCGCAAGGCGATCCTCATTGCCAAGGTGCAGGACGAGGCCGGCCACGGCCTCTACCTCTACTCGGCGGCCGAGACCCTCGGCACCACCCGGGCCGAGATGGTCGATCTCCTCCACCAGGGTCGCCACAGATACTCTTCGATCTTCAACTATCCGACGCTGAGTTGGGCCGACATGGGGGCCATCGGCTGGTTGGTCGATGGTGCGGCCATCACCAATCAGGTGATGCTGAAGGGAACCTCGTACGGGCCTTACGCCAGGGCGATGGTGAGGATCTGCCTAGAGGAGTCGTTCCACCAGCGCCAGGGCTTCATGATCATGCTGGCCCTCAGCCGCGGCTCCGCCGAGCAGAAGGCGATGGCCCAGGACTCCCTGGACCGCTGGTGGTGGCCTTCGCTCATGATGTTCGGGCCCCACGACTCGGACAGCCCCCACACCGAGCAGTCGATGGAGTGGAAGATCAAGCGGATCTCCAACGACGACCTGCGCCAGCAGTTCGTTGACATGACGGTGCCGCAAGCGGACTACCTCGGCCTGTCGATCCCCGATCCCGACCTGCGATGGAACCCCGAACGCGGCCACTACGACTTCGGTGGCATCGATTGGGAGGAGTTCTGGCAGGTGATAAAGGGAGACGGCCCGATGAACCGGGACCGACTCGAGGCCAAACGCTCGGCTTGGGCCGAGGGGGCCTGGGTGCGAGAGGCAGCTGCCGCTCATGCCGCCAAGCACGCTGGTGAGGAGGGGGCATGAGCTACTCGGTGCCGGATACCCCCGGGCAGGAGCACGATCGTGTGGGCGCCGGTTCCGGCGCCGACACTCCGCTTTGGGAGGTCTTCGTCCGCCAGCGGCGGGGGCTGGCCCACGTGCACGTCGGCAGCCTCCATGCCGCAGACCGCGAGGCTGCTCTGCAGGCCGCCCGCGACGTCTACACGAGACGAGTGGAGGGCGTGAGCATTTGGGTCGTCCCCTCGTCTCAGATAACCGCCTCCGATCCAGATGAGGCGGGGCCCTTCTTCGACTCGATCGACAAGCCATACCGCCACGCCACTTACTACGAGATACCCGACGAGATCGGGCACATGTGATGAACCCAGCGGCCGCCCCGGCGGAAGTGCTCACCGCCCCGCTTCATTCCTTGGCGCTCCGTCACGGAGATGACAACCTCGTGCTCGCCCAGCGACTGTCGATGTGGGTCTCGCGGGCTCCCGATCTGGAGGAAGACCTGGCCCTGGGAAACATCGCTTTGGACCACCTCGGCCTGGCCCGGGCCCTGCTCACCTACGCAGGCGAAGTAGAAGGAGCTGGGCGGACCGAGGACCAGCTGGCGATGGGTCGGACTGAGAGGCAGTTCACCAACCTGTTGCTGGTCGAACAGCCCAACGGCGACTTCGCCATGACCATGGGCCGCCAGCTCCTGTTCGACGCTTATCAGCTCGAGCTATGGGACTCGATGGCCGGCTGCTCCGATGAGGCGCTGGCGGGCCTGGCCATGCGGGCGTCGAATGAGGCCCGCTACCACTTCTTGCACTCCTCCACCTGGGTGGAGCGGCTTGGGGACGGCACGGAGGAGAGCCATCAGCGGATGCAGGCCGCCCTCGACTGGCTGTGGCAGTTCACGGACGAGCCGTTCGAGGGCGATGCGGTCACGGCCTGGGCGGCGGCCGAGCTCGGGGTCGCGCCGCTTGGAGAGCATCGGGACCGCTGGGAATTCCGAGTCGACAAAGTGTTGTCGAAGGCGAGGCTGGACAAGCCATCCTCCGGCAACCGGCGGTCGGGGGGGAGATCCGGCCGCCACTCCGAGCACCTTGGGCACCTCCTGGCGGAGATGCAGTGGATGCAACGCACATATCCGGGACTCGAGTGGTGATAGCGCTCCAAGCCCTCGGCTCGAGGGAGACCCGCGTGCGCCGGTTGCTCGAGGCGATCCCCGACCCGGAGTTACCGATGCTCGACCTTGGCGACCTCGGCCTCGTTCGGGATGTGCATGTCGAGGACGGGGCAGTGGAAGTGTCGATCACCCCCACTTTTCTCGGCTGCCCGGCCCTTGACTCCATGCGTCGCTCGATCCGGGAGGCGCTGGTTGGCGACGGGTTCGACCAGGTGGAGGTCCGCACGGTCTATTCGCCTGCTTGGTCGGTCGAATGGATCAGCCCGGCAGGGCGGGCCAAGCTTCGCTCTGCTGGCATCGCCCCTCCCGGCTCCGCCCGCGTTTGCCCGCACTGCTCAGCCGAAGCCATCAGGGTCGTGAGCGAGTTCGGCCCCACCCCCTGTCAGGCATTGAGCGCCTGCCGGGCCTGTGGCGAGCCGTTCACCTCGATCAGAGACCTCTGATGGCCGCCCCCGCCTTTCACCAGCTGCGAGTGGCCGCCGTCAGCCCGCTCACCGATGAGGCAGTCGCGGTCGAGCTCGAGGTGCCGCCGGACCTGGCGGGCGAATTCCGGTACCTGCCTGGCCAGCACGTGACCCTGAGAGCCGTTCTCGACGGCGAGGACCTGCGGCGCAGCTATTCGATCTGCGCCAATGCCAGTGATGGAAAGCTGCGGGTCGGAATCAAACGACTGCCCGGTGGAGCCTTTTCGACCTGGGCCACCACCACCCTCGCCGCTGGCGACATGCTGGAGGTGATGGAGCCGGTGGGGGAGTTCGTCATCCGGCCCGATGAAACCAAGCCGAAACGGCGAGTGGCGATTGCCGCCGGCTCCGGGATCACGCCGGTGCTCTCGCTGGTGGCGACGACCCTCGAGGCCGAGCCGGAGTCGACGTGGGCCGTCCTGTTCGGGAACCGGGAGTCGCGAACGGTGATGTTCCTGGATGAGCTGGAGGGCCTCAAGGACCGCTATCCGACCCGTCTGCAGCTGGTACACGTCCTCAGCCGTGAGGAAACCGTGGTTCCGCTCTTCTCGGGAAGGCTGGATCGCCCGAAGCTGGAAGAGCTCCTGGAGAGACTGGTCGACCCGATTTCCGTCGACGAGTGGTACCTGTGCGGGCCATTCGAAATGGTGGAAGCGGCACGGGCCACGCTGATCGATACGGGAGTCCGGCCGGACGCGATCAAGGACGAGCTCTTCTTCGCCGGACCACTCGATCCATCCACCCTTCCTCTGGAGCCCGTGGACGGCGAGGCATCGGTAGAGCTCCTGTTCTCCCTCGACGGGCGGCTGTCCTCCACCCGAATGCGTCCGAACGGTCCGATCCTCGATGCCGCCCTCACCGTTCGCCCCGAGCTCCCATTCTCCTGCCGAGGAGGAATGTGCGCCTCCTGCAAAGCCCGTCTGGTGGAAGGAGAGGTGGAGATGAAGCGCAACTGGGCCCTGGCCGACCGGGACCTTGCCGCCGGCTACGTTCTCACCTGCCAGGCCCTGCCGCTCACCGATGTCGTCCAAGTCGACTACGACGTATGACTTCTGTGCGAAACAGCCGGGCCGATGTCGTCGCTGCCGCCGGCCGGCTCTTTGCCGAACGCGGGTACCACGGCACCTCGATGCGCGACCTTGGACGCGAGCTCGGCCTATTCGGATCCTCCCTTTACAGCCACGTCGACTCGAAAGAGGACCTCTTGGTGGAAGTGATCGAGAAGGGTGCCGCCCTGTTCCAGGCCTCGGCCGATCGAGCTGCTGATGCGGGGGAAGGAGCGGAAGCCAAGCTTCACGCATTCATCGCGGGACATATCGACGTCGTGCTGGATCACGAGGACGAGGCCAGGACCTATCTCAACGAGGCCAGGGTGCTCGACGATCGGCGTCGAACTGCGGTCATCGACGCCCGCGACCGATATGAGCACGCGCTGCGCAAGATCCTCAACGAGGGCGCCAGCGAGGGGACCTTCGATTCCGACCTCGACAGTTCCCTCACCTCCATCTTCATCCTTTCCGTGCTGAATGCGGTAGAGCGCTGGTATTCGCCCGATGGAAGGCTCGACCGGGCCGAGCTGGTCTCGGCGGTCGAGGGCTTCTGCCGCAAAGCTCTCGGGTCGGGTGCATAGGCTCATGGCAGTGCCAGATGCCCAAGACGCCGGCTCGCCTTCTCCAAAGCCATCCCCCTGGCCGTGGATCGTCGGCGGGCTCATCGTGGCGGCTGCCGTGATCGGGGCCGTCCTGACGGTCCTCAACCCGCCCCCGCCCCCCGACCCATCGACCCCCGAGGGGACTGCTCAGGCGTTCCTGCAGGCGATCGATGACGAGGACTACGAGTCCGCCTACGGATTCCTCCAGGCCGAGGTCCAGGGCACCTGCACCGCCCAGGACCTGGTCACATCGGAACCGGTCCCGCGCACGGTGGTCACCGATACTGTGGTCAACGGAGATGAGGCGACGGTGTTCGTGAGGCTCACGTACAGCGGGGGCGACCCGCTGGGCGGCTCCTACGAGTCTGACGGGCAGTTCGAGTTGGTCAACGAGGGAGGGAGCTGGGCCATCGTCACCTTCCCCTGGCCGTACACCCCCTGTTCCTTCGCAGTGCCATGACCGTCGCTCTCGCCCTCCTGATCCCTGCCCTGATCGTGGTCGGTCTGGTGATCTGGCTCGTCCGCCGAGCCAGGCCCGGAGGCGGGACCTCGGCAGCGGAGATCATCGCCTACCTCATATTGCTGGTGGCGACGCTGGTTGCCGTCAACGCCGTATCGAGCCTGCTCTCGCTCGCCTTTCCCCAGGAGGGGGTGGTGGGAGGAGGCTCGACCCTGGCGCTGGCAGTGGCCAGCCTGGTGGTGGCAGGCCCGATCGCCATCGGCATGTGGATCTCCCTGCAGCGCCGAGAGGAGCCGCAGAGTGCAGGGCGCGACTTCTACCTGGCAATGGCAGTCGTCGTCACGCTGGCGGTCTCCGCCGGTGCCGCCATGTCCTTGCTCCAGGCGGCTTTTGGGGTCGTTGACTTCCGCACCGATTCGGCAGCCGACCTGGTCGCCTTCGGTGGCGCCTTCCTGCTGCATGAGTGGCTGCGGGCCCGGAGCACGAGAGCAGGGACGATCGACGACATCAGGCTGTTGGGAGGCTCGACCATCGGCTTGTTCATCGCCCTGGCCGGTGCCGGAGCCATCGTCGGGACCGGGCTCGATGCCCTCTACGACACGGTGGGCGACAGCCCCATCATCGGAGGGGACCCGACCTCGACCATCCTGGCCGGCGTAGCCGCCCTCATCGTCGGGCTCCCGGTGTGGTGGTGGTACTGGTTGCGCGGCCTCCGACGCCGCAACTCGGGTCTGGCAGAGGGCTATGCCGCGGTAGTGGCTGTGCTCTCCTTGGTGGCAGTGCTCTCGGCTGTAGGTGGTCTGCTTGGGATGGCCATCGACTGGGTCTTGAGTGGCCTGCCCTCCGACGCCGCGGTCCGATTCAACGCCTTGCCCGGGCTGCTGACGGTCATAGGGCTTGGGTTGGTGGTGTGGTGGCACCACCTGCGATCGATGCAGGACGACCGCCTCGGGGTGAGGCCATATCAGTACGCCATGTCGGTGATCGGGCTCGGGGCAATGGCCGGAGCCGTGGCTGCGCTTCTCGTGTTCGTATTCCAGGCCCTCTCGGGCGAGCAAGTCATCGGCGGGGACGACACCGCTCGCGCATTGGTAGCCGGAGGTTTGGCGGCCCTGCTCGTATCCGGCTCGGTCGTCCTCCGCTTCTGGTGGGGTGGCGCCCGGTTGATGCGCGCCGCCGACGGCTCCGGAGTCAGGCGGTTCGCGGTGACCGGCACGCTGATCGTGGCCGCGATCACAACTGCCGCCAGCCTGATCAGCGTCATCTATGTCCTCGTGCAGGCGGCGCTGGACAGCGGTGGGGGGGAGAATCTCTGGTCGGCGGAGGCGGTGCCTGCCTCACTCACCATTGCCTTCGGGCTGCTCACCGCCCATCTGGCGAACGTGCAGCGGGCCGATCGCAAGTCGGCTCCTCAGCAGGCCAAGCCGGCTTCCCAAGTGGTGACGGTGGTGGCGGCCAACCCCGGCCCACTTCCTGGTCTGTTGCCCGGAATGAGGTATCTGGCACGCAGCGACGGGCAAGGGGTCGTCGAGGATGCAAGAGCGGGCGAGATCGTCGCCGCGGTTCAGGCCACCGAAGCCCGCCATGTGTTGGTCGTGGTGGATGCCGAGAGCTACCGGGTGGTTCCTTTAGCGTGAGCCTCACGTCGTGCGTCTCATGCCACGTGCGGCCTACGACTTGCGACTCGAGACTTTCTTCAGGCGAGCCAGCCGCTCATCCCATGCATGGCCGACCTCCGAAACCCACGAGGTCACGTTTTCGAGCCCGTCGGCATTGAGTGTGTACCGCACCTCGCGTCCCTCCACCTGCCGCTTGACCAACCCCGCCTGATCGAGAGCGGCCAGGTGCTTCGAGATCGCCTGACGGCTGATGGGAAGCTGCCTCGAGAGCTCGGTGGCGGTGACAGGGCCATCAGCCATCTGACGCACCATCTGGCGCCGCGTCGGATCGGACAGGGCAAAGAAGACGTCCACCGTCAGCCGAGAACCGGGGGGACCTGGACGATCTCGTAGGCGAGCATCTCCTCGCTCACCTCCAGCCGGGAGCCGCTGCCGCTCTCAACCAATCGGATGACGACCTGGGTCGGCTCTCCGTCGGCCGTCCGCCAGGTCCAGATGATCGATCGACCTGGGACCAGTTCCTCGACTGTGCCGAACACCTCGGGCGAGCCCGGTGAGAGCAAGCCGACCCGGCCGCCCAGCCGCATCTCGATGTTCATCTCCCCGCCCATCCAAAGAGATGCCAGCTCTCCGTTCTCGAGGTGCCGCCAGACTTCCTCGGGCGGGGCTTCCAGCTCGACCACCCGCTCAACCTTGGGCAGCAGCTCCATGGAATCGACTATACCCGCAACCGTTGGGTTGCGCTACAGTAATTGCAACCTGCAAGTTGCGAAAGGAGCGAGATGCTGATCCCGACCGTCATCGAGCAGACTCCGCGGGGAGAGCGCGCCTACGACATCTACTCCCAGTTACTTGGCCAGCGCATCGTCTTCCTGGGGCGACCGATCGATTCCGACGTCGCCAACCTGCTCGTTGCCCAGCTGTTGCACCTGGAGGCGGAGGATCCCGACAAGGACATAAACGTCTACATCAACTCGCCCGGCGGCGAGGGATCCTCGATGATGGCGATCTACGACGCAATGCAGAGCCTGCGGGCGGAGGTCTCCACGATCTGCATCGGTCTGGCCGCCTCGGCGGCGGCGGTGATCCTGGCGGCGGGGGCAGGGGGCAAGCGAATGCTGCTGCCTCACTCGCGGGTGCTCATCCACCAGCCTCACGTCCAGGGCGGGATCGACGGCCAGGCGAGCGACATCGAGATCCACGCGAGGGAGATCGTCAGGCAGAAGGACGAGGTGATCGCCATCCTCGCCGCCCACACTGGCCAAGCCGAGGAGACCGTTAGGCGGGACACCGACCGCGATCGATGGATGTCGGCCCAAGAGGCCGTGGCATACGGACTGGCCGACACGATCCTCGCCCCGAGCAGATTGCCCCAGCCTTGGCTGCAGCAATCCGAGACTGTCGGCGTGAGACGGAAGACGTGAGACCTGAGACGTGAGACGTGAGACGTGAGACTCAGGTGACCCGGCTCCGCCGGTTCATCTGTGCTGGGGAAACCCGAGATCCACCCCCCGGTGGATCGGATCCGGCCAGCGGCTGATGACCACTTTTGGACGGGTGTAGAAGCGGATCCCTTCCGGGCCGTAGATGGCGTGGGAGCCGAAGATCGACTCCTTCCAGCCACCGAACGAGTGGAAGCTGAGGGGGACCGGAATGGGGACGTTGATCCCAACCATCCCCACCTGAATCTCGTTCTGGAATTTGCGGGCAGCCCCGCCATCGTTGGTGAAGATGGCGGTCCCGTTCCCATATGGATTGGCGTCGATCAGGCGGATCGCCTCCTCGAAGTGGTCGACCCGTACCACCGACAGCACCGGTCCGAATATCTCGTCGCGATATATGTCCATTTCAGGCGTGACCTGATCGAATAGGCAGGGCCCGATGAAGAAGCCCCCTTCGTTCCCCTGGACAACCAGGTCCCGTCCGTCCACCACCAGCTCGGCTCCGGCCGCCGTGCCGGACTCGACATAGCCGGCCACCCGGCGCCGATGGTCCTCGGTGACCAGCGGGCCCATCTCCACGCCTCCGCCGTCGCCGGGTCCCACCTTGAGCCGGCCGATCCGTTCCACCAGGGACGGGATCAACCGATCGCCGGCTTCGCCCACGGCGACCACCACGGACACCGCCATGCAGCGCTCTCCGGCCGAGCCATAGGCGGCTGAGACCGCGGCGTCGGCGGCCAATTCCATGTCGGCGTCCGGCAAAACGACCATGTGGTTCTTCGCCCCTCCCAGCGCCTGGACCCGCTTGCCGTGGGACGACCCGGTGGTGAAGATGTGACGGGCGATCGGCGTCGAGCCGACGAAGCTCACTGCGGCAATGCCTGGATGAGCCAGAATCGCCTCGACTGCCTCGCGGTCGCCGTTGACCACGTTGAAGACGCCGTCAGGCAGGCCAGCCTCGGCCAAGAGCTCCGCCGCCAGGATCGAGCATGAAGGGTCTTTCTCCGATGGCTTGAGCACGAAGGCGTTGCCACACGCGATCGCCATCGGGTACATCCACATGGGAACCATGGCCGGGAAGTTGAAAGGGGTGATGCCCGCCGCTACCCCGACCGGTTGGCGCAACGTGTAGGTATCGACCCCTGTGGACACCTGCTCCGAGTACTCCCCTTTCATCAGATGGGGTATCCCGCAGGCGAACTCGATCACTTCGAGGCCCCGCTGCACCTCTCCCAGGGCGTCATCGGTGGTCTTGCCGTGCTCGGAGGTGATGAGCTTGGCGAAGTCGTGCCGGTGCCCATCCACCAATTCGCGGAAGGCGAACATCACCCGCTGACGTCTCACGACCGGGGCATCCCGCCACTCGGGGAAGGCGGCGGTGGCAGTGGCGACGGCCGCGTCCACGTCGGCGCTGTCGGCGAAGGCCACCTCTGCCTGCTGCTCGCCGGTGGCAGGGTCATAGACCGGCCCAGAGCGCACCGATCCACCGGCGACGGGCTTGCCTCCGATCCAGTGGCCGATGGTCCGCATCGGCGCTCACTCTACGACGGGGGTGGGAGCGCCTGGCTCCCGCCGGCGCGCATATCGTCAGAGCATGGCGAAGCTGAGCGACAGCGAACGGGCGGCCCTGCCCGACCGGGCCTTTGCCTACATAGACAGCCGGGGCCGGCGGATGCTCCCGATCAACGACGAACCGCACGTCCGCAATGCCCTCGCCCGCTTCGATCAGGTGAGATTCGAGAGCCCGGCTGCCAAGGAGAAAGCCAGGCAGCGGCTACTGAACGCGGCCAAGAGATACGGGATCGTCCCGGTCGGGTTCATCACCGGCCAGATCCGGCACTCGGCCCCGCCGCATGATCCGACGCTACCGACCGGCATGATCACGCTCCTCTTCACCGACCTCGAGGGCTCGACCCTGCTGTTGCAGCAGCTGGGTGATGGTTATGGCGACGTGCTCCGCCGGGTGAGGCGGGTTATACGGACGAGCGTGATCGCCCAAGGCGGTCGGGTGGTCGAGGTGAGAGCTGACGAGACCTTCAGCGTCTTCGAGAACGTCGGCCAAGCGGTGACTGCAGCCGTCACCGTGCAGCGAGAACTCGCTGAGAAATCTTGGGTGTCCGACGCCGGGATCCGGGTCCGGGCCGGGATCCACACCGGTGGGGTGAGCCTCGAGGACGGGGGATACATCGGCCTGGCAGTGCACACTGCCGCCCGCATCTGCGCCGCAGCCCACGGCGGGCAGGTCGTGGTCTCTGGCGACACCAAGGCAGCCCTGGGCGCCTCCGTACCCAGCGGTTTGCATCTCCACCATTTGGGTCGCCATCGCCTGGCGGGCCTGCCCGACCTGGTCGGCCTCTACCAAGTCGAAGGCGAGGGCCTCATGACCGAGTTCCCTCGCCTTCGGAATACCGGTTCCCGCCGCTGAGCGGCGGTCCGGCCATCAACCGGCCGCTAGTTGGGCATTGACCTCTTTCTCGCCTGCCCTCATCTGGAAGGCCATGGCTATGCGGACCACCCCCATGACGATCATCCAGGAGGCGAACAGGAAGGCGATCGTGATGGCGCCCACGATCTCGTTGTTGAGCACCAGCACACCGGCCACGATCGAGAGGATCCCGGCCAGCAATGTCCAACCCCAACCTTCCACCCGGCGGAACAGGGACGAGACGGTCTCGATCACCCCGGTGAACAGGAAGAAGAGGCCGGCCACGAATACCACCGTCTCCGCTCGCTGCAGCTGTGGAGCTGTCAGCAGCATTGCGCCCGCCACGATCGACAGGACGCCGGCGATCACCAGCAGAATCGTCACCGCCACTCCGCTTCCAACGGCGAAGCCCGCCATGATCAGCACCACCCCGAAGATGATGATGTCGATGGCGAGGATGATCGCCACGGTCTGAACAGCCACATTCGGATACAAGAACAGCCAGATCCCCAACCCGACGCTGATCAACCCGAACACCAGGGGCACCCACCAGTTGGTGTCAAGGCGGGGACCCTGGTCGGTCATCTCGACCTTCACTCAACCCTCCTCTTTCTAGGAGGTTCAGGCTAGTTCTGACCGCCTGTCGGCATCGACATCCGGCTCAGCCGGCCTGCTCGATCGGCGCGCAAGCGGTTTGGCCGGTAAACCACGGCTGGATCCCGATCTGATATTCGGTGCCCTGTTCGTCCCAAGTCGTCAGTTGGTTCGCCTGCTGGAAGGTGTCGAGGAGGTCGGCGGCCGTGTCCCCGTCGTAGGGGGCGCACCGCCAGCCGAAGCCGACCTCGGTCATCTCATCGAATCCCACCGGAAGCGGCCATGGTTGGGTGTCGGCGAACTGAGGATCGGCAGCCACCTGCGGGACACCGGCCATCACCTGGAGGGCCTGCATCTCGAATGCGGTCGCATTGCCGGAGTACCCGGCGTTCTGAAGGGTGGTGACCAGCGAGGCGAGAGCTGTGACCCGCGGATCCGAGTGGGTGGCGGCCTCCTGCAGCGCGTAAACGCGCCAGATATGGGTGCTGCTGCCGTCGTAGTAGGTGACGACCGTGGTGGCGGCATCGGCCACTGTTGCGGCGGCGTCGTTGTTCTGTTCCTCGACGATTTCAGGCAGCCCTGACTGTTCGACCAGATCCTGGACCAGGTCCCAGGTGGCGTCGTCGAGCAGCGCCTGCTGCAGGGAGGGAACAAGGGGCGGGGGGTAGATCTCGATCTGGGGGCCGCCGACGATCACATTCCGATTCACCAGCAGCACCGCTTGGGGGAGGCGGTTGATCTGGAACTCGACCGGAACGAAGCCACCCGAGCTCTCGACGATCAGGAAGGGTGACTCGGGATCGTCCGCCATCGGCAGGCCGGAGCCGGCAGAGTTGCAGGCGACCAGGAGCAGGGCGGAGCCAACCAGGACGGCAGAGAGCAGCTTCTTCATGGGAATACGACGCCGCGGCGGGCAATCCTGGTTCCAGCCCGTGCGACCGTGAGACCGTGCGACCGTGTGACCGCCTACTTCTCGTAGTCGTCGAGGGCGGCATCCATCAGGTCGAGGGCCCAGTCCAGTTGGTCCATGGTCGTGATAAGGGAAGGGATGAAGCGGATGACGTTCCCGTCTGGCCCACAATCGACGACGATCAGTTCGCGCTCCAAGCAATAACGCTTGATGTGGTCGAAGGCGGCGGGGTTCTGGCGCCTCGACTCCTGGTCCTCGACCAACTCGATGCCGATCATGAGGCCGATCCCGCGCACATCACCGATAGTGGGGTGATCGGCCTGCAACTTCGCAAGGCGCTCGAAGGCATGGGTGGAGAGCTCGCGGGCGTGGGGGAGCAGGTCGCCGATGACGCCGAGCACTGCCACACCTGCCCCGCACGCCACCGGATTGCCGCCGAAGGTGGTGCCATGCGAGCCCACCGGCCAGGCGTCGATCAGCTCCGGCGACGCTCCATAAGCGGAGAGCGGGAGTCCATTGGCGATGCCCTTCCCAAGGGCAATGATGTCCGGCTTGGCCGCGTAGTGATCCGAGGCCATCCACTCGGCTGTGCGGCCGAACCCGGTCTGGACCTCGTCATAGATCAGCTTGATCCCGTGCTCGTTGGCAAGGGATCGCAGCTCGTCGAGGAACCGGGCGGGGGCCGGGTAGTAGCCACCTTCGCCTTGTACCGGCTCGATGAGGAAAGCGGCGATGTTGTGCGGCGCCACCTCGTGCTTGAACTTGAGCCTGAGCTCTTGGAGGCAGAGGTCGACTGCGTCGTCCTCGCTCATCCCCCAGCGGTAGGGGTGAGGAAACGGCGTGACGAAGACCGAGCCGAGCACGGGGTGGTAGCCGTCCCGGTACTTGGCATTGGATGTCGTGTAGGTGACCGAGCCCATGGTGCGGCCATGAAATGCCCCTCGGAAAGTGACGACCCCCTGGCGGCCGCTGGTCTTCTTGGCCAGCTTGACCGAGGCTTCGACCGCCTCTGCGCCGGAGTTGGCGAAGCCGAACTTCTCGATCCCGGGAGGCGTCACCTTGCCCAGGCCCTCGGCCAGCTCCACGATCGTCTCGTAACGAAAGATGCAGCCGGAGTGGACGAAGCGGTCGAGCTGCTTGTGGGCGGCCGCCACCACGGCCGGGTGGTTGTGCCCGAGGTTGACGACGGCGGTGCCGCACGCGAAGTCAGCCCACTTGTGGCCCTCGGCGTCGTAGACCCAGATCCCTTCCGCCCGGTCGGCCACTATGTCGGTGTCGTAGTGGAGCACCTGGGCGATGACGCGGCGATGACGCTCGACGATGTCGGACATGGGCCAGATGGTACCTGGGGCGTCATCAGGCCCATGCGTCGCATAACCTTGGATCAGATGCCTGAGTTCACGACCTCCGTGGTGATCGAGCGGCCCGTGCAGGAAGTGTGGGACTTCTTGAACGACATCCGTAACCGGGACAAATGGAACAAGGAGGTGGTCGGAACCACCTATGACGGGGTGTTACGAGAAGGGGCCACCGGCACCGACACGATGGCGATGGGAGGGCGCCAGATCAGGATGGACTGGCGCGTGACCAGGTTCGAGCCGCCCCATCGTTTGGAGATGGCATACGGCCCGCCGACCAATGCCGTTGCCGACTTCACCTTCGAGGAGATGGGCGGCGGCACCCGCCTCAGCTGCCACACGATCCTCAGGCCTTCCGGATGGATGAGATTCCTGTCGCCATTCCTGGCCGGAGAGGGACGCAAGGCCGACGAGGTCCAGTTCGCCAAGGTGAAGGCCTTTCTGGAGGGCGGCGGTCAGGGCTGACCGGCCACCCGGCCGATCTTGACTGCGTCATGGCCATGGCCGGCCAGCGCGTCGATCACGGCGTCAGCCCGCTCGGGCTCCACCAACAAGCAGAATCCGACGCCGAGGTTGAAGGTGGCGGCCATCTCACCGGAGGCCACGCCCAGCTCGGCCAGCGCCCCGAACACCGCTGGACGCTCCCAGGCGTCGTAGTCGATCTCCACTGAGAGGGTTGGAGGCACCGCCCGCAGCAGGTTTTGACGGAGCCCCCCGCCGGTGATGTGAGCGGCGCTGTGGACCCCGCCGACCGCTTTCCCGACTGACAGCACTGCCGGTGAGTAGATGACAGAGGGCGAGAGCAGCAGCTCGCCCCAGGTCATGTCACGAACCGGCGACGGCTCATCCAGGCTTCGGCCGGCCAGCAGGCTCCGGACCAGTGAGAAGCCATTGGAACGGAGGTTGGGCGAGGCGATCCCGATGATGACGTCACCTGTTTCAACCCGGTCCGGTCCCAGGACGGCTGGCGCCTCCACGACCCCCATGGCGGCGCCGGCGAGGTCGACCTGGTCTGGTTCCATCACCCCGGGATGCACGGCCGTCTCGCCGCCCAACAGTGGGCAGCCCGCGATCCGGCAGGCGCTTGCGATGGAGTCGACGATCCTCCGATCGCGGTCGGGGTTCAATTGCCCGACCGCCATGTAGTCGACGAGCCCGAGTGGCATGGCCCCTAGCGCCGCCAGGTCGTCCACGACCATCGCCACGAGATCGTGGCCAACTCCCTCCCACCTGTCGGCTTGCCTTGCCAGGTCGAGCTTGGTCCCCACCCCGTCGGTGGTCATCATCAATACCGGCCTGTCGAGGTCGGGCGGCAGGGTGACGCCGGCTGCGAATCCGCCGAAGGTGCCTACGACATGCGGCCCCCAGGTGGCGGTCACCGAGCCGGCGATCCGCTTTACGTGCTGATCGGCTCCGGCCAGGTCCACCCCTGCCTCCCGATAGGAGGTCATGGCCGGCGGACTTCCTCCAACTGGTCCTTTCCTCCGGCATTGGAGACGTCGGTCGGGTACGTCCCCGACAGGCAGGCGGTGCAGAAGCCGGCGTCGGCGACGCCCGTCGCCTCCAGCAAACCGGGCAGGGAGAGGTAGCCAAGTGAATCCGCTCCCACCTCGCGTCGAACCCCGTCCTCATCCATACGAAACGCGATCAAGGACTGCCGGTCCGAGGTGTCCATGCCGTAGAAGCATGGCCACCGGTAGGGCGGCGAGGAGATTCGGAGATGAACTTCGGCGGCACCGGCCTCGCGCAGCATGGTCACCAGCTTGTGGGTCGTGGACCCGCGCACGATCGAGTCGTCGACCAGGACCACCCGCCGCCCCGCCAGGTTCTCCGGAATTGGATTGAGCTTGAGTCGCACGCCGAGATCACGCATGTTCTGGGTGGGCTCGATAAAGGTCCTCCCCAGATACCGGTTCTTGACCAGCCCGTCGGCGTAGGGGAGGCCGGAGACGGCGGCATAGCCCTGGGCAGCGGGAATGCCCGACTCCGGGACCGGGACCACGATGTCGGCCTCGGCCGGGTGCTCCATGGCGAGACGCCTTCCCATCTCCTGGCGGGCTCCATGGATGTTGCGTCCGTACATCTGGCTGTCGGGTCTGGCGAAATAGACGAACTCGAAGAGGCAGAGATGAGGGTCGACCGCAGGGAACGGCCAAGAGGAGCGGACCCCTCCGGCGTCGATGACCACCATCTCACCGGCGCCGATCTCCCGCACGAACCTCGCTCCGATGATGTCGAGGGCGGCCGTCTCGGAGGCGAGGGCCCATCCGCCTTCGAGGGAGCCGAGGCACAGCGGCCGGAACCCTTGCGGGTCCCTGACTCCTACCAGACGGCCCTGGTCCATGAGGACCAACGAAAAGGCACCCTCGAACATGGGGAGGACCCGGGACAGCGCCAGCTCGAGCCCGCGCTCATCCGACCTGGAGTCGTCTATCTCTCGGGAAAGGGCCTCGATCATCAATTCAGAGTCGGACGTGCCCCGGCCCCTTCCAAGCTGAGCGGCCAGCTCGGAGGTGTTGGTGAGGTTGCCGTTGTGCCCGAGCGCCACCGAGAGCCTGCCGGACTGGCGATGGACCGGCTGCGAGTTCTCCCAGATCGTGGATCCGGTTGTCGAATAGCGTGTGTGACCGATCCCGACATGGCCGTCGAGCCCAGCCAGAGTCGGCTCATCGAAGACCTGAGCCACCAGGCCGAGGTCCCGGTATACCGTCACCGTCTCGCCGTCGGAGGTGGCGATCCCGGCGGACTCCTGGCCCCGGTGCTGAAGGGCCAGCAGCCCGAAATAGATGAGCGTCGACACCCGCTCGCCCGGCGCGTAGATCCCGAAGACCCCGCAGGCCTCCCCGGACCTCTGAAACTGGTTGCTCACCTGACGGCCATCGTACCGACGAGAGATCCGCCGCCCGCTCCGGCCCGCCCGGCGTCAGCCCTTGGCGTTCGCCTCCGACAGCCGGTCACGGCCGAAAGCGTCGCCCAGGATCGACTCGGTGTGGAGAGCGCAGACCCAGTCTTCGCCCTGCCGTGCCCAGGTCGATGTGTCGACTGCCTTCAGGGTCAGCGGGCTTCCGTCGACCACTAGCTCTTCCTCAACCCTGTAGGCAACCACGACGACGTCATCGGTCAGGACCTGAATCTGGAAATCGCTGAGAGCGAAGTCCTTCAGCTCCCAAATCGGATCCTCCATCATTGCCTTGAGCTGCTGGCGCGGGAGGGTGGCCACACCGGACGCCCCGGTGACGATGCAGGGGTCGCCGCTCAGCCGGGCCGCCGTCTCCCCATCCTGGTCGCGCAGGGCGGTCCAGTAACGCTCCTCGAGTTGGATGATCTCCTGCTCGGAGGGCGGAGCTGTCATTGCAACCTCCTTGGTCGTTGGTGCTTGCTTACCCAGCCGACACGGGGGTCAACACCGCATTGATCACGTGCACCACACCGTTGGAGGCATCGACATTGCTGATCGTGATGGTCGCCGCGTCATTGAGGACGATGAAACCGTCGCTGAGCTGGATGCCGATCGGCGCTCCCAGCGCCGATGCGACCTCGGTCAGCTCAGTCAGCTCGAAGGCGGTCAGGTCATCCTCGACGTAGTGGTACCGGACCAGATCGGACAAGCCTGTTTCGTCGGTGGGCAGGTCTCCGAAGGTGGCGAAGGCGTCGTCGGTGGGAGCGAATACCGTGAAGGGGCCTCCTCCCGACAGCGTGTCCGTCAACCCGGCACCGTCGACCGCCGCCAGGAATTGCGTGAAGTTTCCTGCCTCCTCCAGTACCTGCAGGATGTTGTCCTCCACCGCGGGCTGGGTGGTGGTCGTCGTCTCTGCCGCAGTCGTCGTCGGTGCCTCGGTGGTGGTCGTCGCCGGCGCCTCCGTGGTGCCCGTGGTTGGAGGCGGTGGCTCGGTGCTGGTGGTTGTTGGCGGCGGCACCCCGTTTGCCTCCAGCTTGTCCTGAAAGGCGCGGAGGGTTTCGGCGTCAACCACTCCGGTGGCAGGCACCCCCAGATCGGTCTGCATGGCTTTCAGCGAAGCCTCGACTGCGTCCGACCAGACGCCGTCGATGGGGCCCTCGTAGTAGCCGGTGGCGATCATGATCCCCTGCAGAGCCCCGATCTCGGCCGATGACTGTCGCCCGAGGGCGGCGGCCAGTGCCGCCTGACTGGCTGGGTCAAGCAGCCCCGTGACCTCGAGCCCGGCATCTTCCTGCAGCCTCTGCACGGCCTCGATCGTCTGAGGCCCGTACACCCCGTCGATGTTTCCGGTGTAATAGCCAGCTGCTCTCAAGTCGGTCTGCAGGGCAGACACGTAGTCCGATACCCACTGAGTGGCCTGGGCCTCGTCCTCGATGCATCCTGCATCTGCGAACAACAGGACCCAGGCGACCTGCAGCTGATAGGCGGCCGAAGTGACACGGACTCCCGCCTCTGCCAGCGGGGTCGAGTCCCTGACTCCGGCCACGGCAGCGTCGAACGCTGACTCTGCCTCCTGCACCCGCTCGATGGACTCCGGCTCGACCAGCTCGACATCGACGCCCGGGGTGGTGTCGGCGGTGACTGCTTCCTGGAACTCAGCCGCCGACTCCGTCACGGTCTCACGGGCGGCGTTCAGCTGCTCCCCGCCCTCTCTGACGGTTCCCACCGTCAAGTCAGGATCTTCGAACAAGCCCCCATAGGTGTCGAGCTCGGCGATGTACTGCTCGGCGTCGGAGCAGAACTGGGCCTGGGCGGCCGCCACGTCGATGGTGTCGGCAAAGAGGCTGCAGGCTGATAGGAACACGGCCAGCCCCACGAACCCGGTGGCGGCGCGGCTGACGCTGTGACGGAGGGTCAGTTGCAAGGATTTCCCCCTAGTTCGGAAAGCAAGGCTAGAGGGAGAAATCGCGATCTCGCAGACAGGCAAGCAATTACTTGCCTATAGTCCGGTGGGTGGGAGACGTCTTCAAGGCATTGGCCGATCCGACCAGACAGGTGATCGTCGATGAGCTCTTAGCTCGTGACGGTCAGACCCTGTTCGAGATCTGTGTCAGGCTCACCTCCGGGCACGGCCTCGAGATGTCACGCCAGGCGGTCTCCCAACACCTTGACCTCCTCGAGGAGGCGGGTCTGATCAGGACCGAGCGGCGCGGCCGTTCCAAATTCCACTACCTCGACCTGTCTCCTCTCAAAGGCGCGGTCGAACGGTGGCTTTCGAAGGAGAAGGGACGACAGAAATGAAAATCTATGTGACGAGCGTCTTCGTTGACGACCAGGAAGAGGCGCTTCGCTTCTACCGAGACACCCTCGGGTTCGTGAAGAAGCAGGACATCCCCCTGGGGCAATCCCGCTGGCTGACGGTCGTGTCCCCTGAAGCCGAGGATGGTGTGGAGCTGTTGCTGGAGCCTGCCGGCCATCCGGCAGTCCGCCCCTACCGGGAGTCCCTCGTGTCCGACGGGATCCCCCTGGCTTCCTTCGCAGTGGCAGACGTCAATGTCGAAAGCGACCGCCTGAAGGCGCTGGGGGTTCAGTTCACTCAGGACCCGATGACCATGGGCCCGGTCACCACGGCCGTGTTCGACGACACCTGCGGCAACCTGATCCAGATCGTGAGCTCTTGATGTTTCCCCCCGGTGGGGGGAAAGCCGGCGTAGCCGGAAAGGGTCTGGATGTTTCCCCCCGGTGGGGGGAAAGCCGGCGTAGCCGGAAAGGGGGCTGGATGTTTTCCCCCCGGTGGGGGGAAAGCCGGCGTAGCCGGAAAGGGTCTCCGCCTCAGGCGGCGCTGTAGACCAGCTCCCCGGAGCCGGTCTGGATGGTCAGCTGATCTCCTGACACCGCAAAGGTCGTGGCCGAGTCCAGGGCGCCGAGGTACGACGTTTCCTGAGCGTTGAGCGGGTCAGAGCACGCCATCATCGTGCTGGCCAGATCCCCGAAGGTGATGGTGTCGCCGCTCGTGGTGTAGCCGCCCCGGAAGGTATTGCATCCGCTCGATCCGGCGGCCTCGTCGGCAGTGAGGCTGAGGGTGAGGGTCGAGCCCTCCACCGGAGGCTGTCCATCCATCGTGTCGAGAACCCAGCCGGTATCGACCAGCCCTGAGTCCGAGCTGCTGCTGCAGGCCGCGAGAAGGAGAAGGCCGACGAAAGGGACGACGGCCGTGAGATACCTGAGTCGCATGCCCGGATCGTAGAGAGCCGGTGCCGGTCCGGCCTCAGGCGGCCGGAGCGCCGCTTGCCACCGGGGAGGGCTGGTTCCGCAACAGCCCCCAGACCATCAGCGCCGCAAGGACGGTGACCAGGCCGCCGGCAATGAAGACCCCCCGGGTGCCGATGGCCACGGCGGCGGTGCCGGCCAGCGCCATCGAGGCGACGTTGGCGGCCGTGCTGACGGTGCTCAGGCCCGATCCGGCTCGGCCCATCAGCTCCATGGGCACCGTCTGCTGGAGGATGGTGGAGGCAGAGGCCTGGACCGGGGTCACGAACCACCCGACCAGGAACAGCAGGATCATGAGATGCCAGACGGAGTTGGCGGCACCGACCGCCGCCACCACTGCCCCGGCCCCGGCCAACCCGCCCACCAGCAGCTGTGAGGGCCGCAACCTTCGGGCCAGTCCCGCCACCAATGCCCCTGACATGACCATGGAGGTGACCTGCGCCGCCTCCAGCGGCCCGAACCAGATCTCGGAGACTCCCAGGGTGTCGACGGTGAACGGCACCAGCAACACGTTGACCGCGCCGAGTCCCAGCATGGCCACCCCCGCCCCGATCATCACTGCTCTCAGGGGCCGCGAGCTCGTCATCAAGCTCAAACCCTCCCTGACCGAAGCCCAGATCGGAGGATGGGCTCCCTTCTCCACCGGGTCGGCGTTGGTCATGACCCGTGCCACCAACATGGCCGACACCAGGAAGGTGAGCGAGTCACCGATGAACACCGGAGCGATGGTGTCGAGACTGGCGGCCGCCACGCCTGCCACCGCGGTTCCGACTACTCCGGCGATGACCACGCTTGCTTGCGAGATCGAGTTGGCCGCCAGCAGCCGCTCCTTGCCGACCACCCGCGGGGTGAAGGCGGTGCGGGAGGGATCAAAGAAGGTCCCAAGGGTGGCCTGCACAAAGGCCACCGCGTACAGCACCCACATCCGATCGGCCGAGGTGACGAAGATGAACCCGAGCACCGTCACCATCCGCCCGAGGTCGGACAGAACCATTGTCCGCTTCAGGTTCCAGCGGTCGACCAACGCCCCGGCGGGCAGCCCGAACAGGAGCCGGGGGAGGGCGACGGCGATGGCCGTGGTGGCCACCGCCGCCACCGACCCGGTCAAGCGCTGGGCGGTGATGAGCAGCGCCAGATTGGTGAGGGCGTCGCCGAAGGTGGATACGACCTGGGAAGACCACAACAGACGGAAGTCGCGGATCTTGAGCAGGGCTTTCACGGCAGTGTCCTCGCGCTCGGATACACGGCGATCACCGCAGCCACGGGTATCGCATCCGGGTTCATGTCGTCTTCGCGGTCGTACTTCGCGAACAGCTCGTCGAGGCCGGCGATCAGTTCGATGATCTCCTCCTCCGAAAGGCGGAACAGGCGCCGTCCGAACGAAGCGGTCCGCTTACTCGCGTCGGGATTCAGCGAGAAGCGACCCTGGCGGAGGCTGCGCGCCATGTCGGCCTGGGTCACTCCGAAGATGCCGGCCCCGATCGCCTCGACCTGGAGCCGCAGGTCGCCCGAGGCAAGGAGCCGGGGGGAGGCGCGCAGCGACTTGGCGGCCATCTCGTAGACCTTCTCGGTCAGGGCCCCGACCTCTCTCTTCTCCACCACCCGGAGAAAGCCGGCTTCGGTCAGCAGCCCGATGTGGTGATAGAGGCGGGTGCGTGGCACGTCCATCAGCTCGGCCAGTTCGGTGACCGTGCGGGGAACCGCGCAGTTCTCGAGGATCTCGAGCCGGGTGGGATCGATGACCATCTTCAGGACTTCGGGATCGTCGACCTCGATCACCTCAGCCATGGTGGGCGATGGCTTGGTCTTCATTCAAGCCGACTATACATTCAGCCAAGCTGAATGGTCAAGTGACTTGAATGGGGATCTCTAAACCGAGAAGCTCACCGGGAAGGAGGCCACCCAAACGAGCGACGTCAGGAACAGCGCGCAAGCCACCCCCACCAGAACCTTCCTGAGGGCCGGGCTCTGCAGTCGGGTGCCCATGGCGGCGAAGAACATTGCCGCCGCGAAGAGAACCACTCCCAGTACATAGTTGGCGCTCCGCTGGATGTTCAGCCCGACGGTGGCGATGGCTTCGGTGGTCTCCTGGTCGAGTCGCTCGGCATCCGCTTGCGCCTGCAGTTGATACTCCTCCATGGCAAACGGTGAGGAGGGGGCGCTCGGGTTGTTGAACGGGTCCTGATCCATCCATGCCTGGAATGCAGGCTTGAACTCGGCCCGGAATCGTTCTGCGTAGAAGTCGGCCAGCCCTTGGTTGTCGCTCAGCTCGGCGTCGACCCAGGCGATGAAGGTGGCGACATCGAGCTGCGATTGAGTCCGAGCCAGGCCATCGGCCCGGGCCGCTTCCACCCGAAGCCCGTTGACCCGGCTGGTCGCCTTGGTCTGTTCACCATTCCAGCGGTTGGCTTGGTAGCTGCACCAGGCGGTGAGAACGGCTCCCACCGCCAGCAGGACCGTGGCGACCACCTCGACCGCATCTCGTCCTGGCTTCGACGGCTTCAGGCTCCTGGAGATCGCCATCGATCAGAGCTTGTTGCCGAGTTCGTCGCAAGGGATCGGCTCTTGAGCCGGCGTCACCTGCATGGCCTGGTCCATGAGGACGAGCGTCCGCTCCATCGCCGTCGGCTTCAGGCCACCGACGTCAGGACCGTACGGGTCGTTGAGGAAACTCAGCAGCAGCAACAGGACGACCATGACCGAAACGACGCCTCCGACCTGGATCCCCTGGATCACAGCCGGCTCGCCGCTGTCGGCGAACAGGAGGACGTAGCCGAAGATGATCAGGGCGATGACACCCATGGCCACCCAAAGGGGGACCGGGATGATCCCGTCGGCGCCGTGCACGCGATCGGTGCGGGCTTCTTCGCGGTCCGAGGTCTGATCGAGCCACTTGCCGTAGGCCGCCTCCTCGCTGGCGCTGGCCGGTTGGACCCCTTGCAGGCTGTGGAACAGCTCGATTCCCCACGGGTTGATCTCAGCGTCGAGGTCGCCCGCTTCCATCAGAGGCCATTCGACGTAAACCACCGATCGGGCATAACAGACCAGCTGGCCGGTCAGCTCCCCCGCGGTCGGCTGCGGGAGGAACTGCGCCGTCTCGACCTGTTGGGCTGTCACCAGCGCCTCCCGCTCGGCCCCCACCCGCGACTGGTCGTAGCTGGTGAAGGCGAGGAAGACGATGAAGCCGAGCAGCAGCGTGAAGCCGGTGGCCAGCACGCCGAAAACCCCGGCCGCCCGGTCGCTGTCGTTGAAGAAGCCGCCCTCTGGAGCCCTTCGCCGCACGATCAGCACCGCGGCCACGGCCAGCCCGGCGGCGGCGATGACGATGGCGGCGTAGATGATCAGGTTCATTGCGGGCGAGGGTAATGAACGTGTGACGGCCGAGCCGGACACTGGTGGACCTGGCGCGGGAGCGGGCAGCGACTCGGCCCGCGGCGCCGGGTGCCCGGCCCCCCGTTACAATTCCGGCCTTCCGGGCGATGAGCCCCGACCCCTTCGAGATGAGGTTCTGAGTTCCATGAAGAAGACAGACGACGCGCCGACACGCCGTCTTCGCCGCCGGCTGCTCTCGATCAGCGGTTTGACGGCTGCTCTATTCGCCGGGGGCGCGGTTCCGGCCCTGGCCGCGCAAGAGGGTGGAGGCGAGGCCAACCTGGTCCTCCCGCCGCTCGACAGCGTGGACTTCCTGGGAGGGACCTCGGGCCGCACCCTGCTGATGTGGGGCCTGGTGGTCTGCGCGCTCGGGCTCGTATTTGGGCTCGTCTCCTACGCCCGCATCCGCAACCTGCCGGTGCACCGGGCGATGAAGGAGGTCTCCGAGCTGATCTACGAGACCTGCAAGACCTATCTGGTGACTCAGGGCAAGTTCCTGATGCTGCTGTGGGTGCTGATCGGAGCCTTGATCGCCTTCTACTTCGGGGGGCTGCAGTCTTTCCCCTGGAGCCGGGTGCTCATCATCCTGATCTTCAGCCTGATCGGGATCGCCGGAAGCTTCACCGTCGCCTGGTTCGGGATCCGGATCAACACTTTCGCCAACTCCCGCACGGCTTTCGCCGGGTTGCGCGGGCGCCCCTACCCGGTTCACGCCATCCCCATCCGCTCGGGGATGTCGATCGGGATGCTGCTGATCTCGATCGAGCTGCTCCTGATGCTCGCCATCCTGCTGTTCATCCCCGGTGAGTACGCCGGCGCCTGCTTCATCGGCTTCGCAGTGGGTGAGTCGTTGGGCGCCGCCGCCCTCAGAGTGGCCGGCGGCATTTTCACCAAGATCGCCGACATCGGGTCCGACCTGATGAAGATCATCTTCGGGATCAAGGAAGACGATGCCCGCAACCCGGGCGTCATCGCCGACTGCACAGGTGACAACGCCGGGGACTCGGTTGGTCCCACCGCCGACGGTTTCGAGACCTACGGGGTGACCGGCGTGGCGCTGATCACCTTCATCCTCTTGGCGGTTCCCGACGACGTTGTCCAGGTCCAGCTACTGGTCTGGATCTTCGTCATGCGGGTGATGATGGTGATCGCCTCCGGCCTCTCCTACTTCCTCAACCAATGGCTGACCAAGGCCCGGTATGGGGATGCCGAAGAGATGAATTTCGAGACGCCGCTGACCCGGTTGGTCTGGCTCACGTCGGTCGTTTCGGTCGCTCTCACGTTCCTCGTCTCCTGGGCCCTGATCCCCGAGCTCGGTGGGGACTCGACGCTCTGGTGGAAGCTGGCAATCGTCATCACCTGCGGCACCCTGGCCGGGGCCATCATCCCCGAGTTGGTCAAGGTCTTCACCTCCACCAACTCCCGCCACGTCAGAGAGGTGGTCATCTCCTCCAAGGAGGGCGGGCCTTCGCTCAACGTCTTGTCCGGGCTTGTGGCCGGCAACTTCTCCGGCTTCTGGCTGGGTCTGGCGATCCTGGCCCTCATGACCATCGGCTTCCTCGTCTCCACCCAGGGGCTCGATGCGGTCATGATCGCCCCGGCGGTCTTCGCCTTCGGCCTGGTGGCGTTCGGATTCCTCGGCATGGGCCCGGTGACGATCGCAGTCGACTCCTACGGCCCGGTCACCGACAACGCCCAGTCGATCTATGAGCTGTCGCTGATCGAAGAGATCCCGAACGTGTCGGCCGAGATCGAGGGGGAGTTCGGATTCAGGCCCGACTTCGAGCGGGCCAAGGAGATGCTCGAGGAAAACGACGGCGCCGGGAACACTTTCAAGGCGACTGCCAAGCCGGTGCTGATCGGGACCGCAGTGGTGGGGGCGACGACGATGATCTTCTCGATCATCGTCCTGCTCACCGCCGGTCTTCAGCCAGACCAGCTCGCCAACCTCTCGATCCTCCACGCCCCCTTCCTGCTCGGGTTGGTAGCCGGGGGAGCGGTCATCTACTGGTTCACCGGCGCCTCCACCCAGGCGGTCACCACCGGTGCCTACCGGGCGGTGGAGTTCATCAAGGCCAACATCAAGCTGGAGGGAGCTACCAAGGCCTCGGTCGAGGACTCGAAGAAGGTCGTCGAGATCTGCACCCGCTACGCCCAGGCGGGGATGCTGAACATATTCCTCACCGTGTTCTTCGCCACCCTCGCCTTTGCCTTCGTAGAGCCGTTCTTCTTCATCGGGTACCTGATCTCGATCGCGCTCTTCGGGCTCTACCAGGCGATCTTCATGGCCAACGCCGGTGGGGCATGGGACAACGCCAAGAAGGTGGTGGAGACCGAGCTGAAGATGAAGGGGACCGAGCTCCACGCCGCCACGGTGGTGGGCGACACCGTGGGCGACCCTTTCAAAGACACTTCGTCGGTTGCTCTCAACCCGATAATCAAGTTCACGACATTGTTCGGATTGCTGGCGGTGGAGCTGGCTGTGACCCTCGACGCCGAGCAGGGCCGCACTCTCACCCTCTCGCTGGCCGGGCTGTTCCTGCTGGGGGCTCTGTATTTCGTGTATCGGTCGTTCTACGGGATGCGGATCGAGTCGAGTGAGCCTGAAATGGCGGCGGCGCCGGCAGCTTCGGCCGCCAGCTGACGAAGGCTGCAGGCGTTCGATCCCGGTTGACTCACCGTACGTCTGACCGTACAGTTCAGGAATGGCCACACGAGTAATTCCCAAGACCGAGCTGCGAGAGCGCATCCGGGAGGAGCTGGCCACGCTCGGTGATGACTCGCTTCTGATCACCGAACGCGGACGGCCGCTGGTGGTGGCCGTGTCGGTCGAGCGCTGGAACTCCCTGCAGGAGAGGATCGAGGATCTTGAAGATCGCCTTGCGGTGCTGGAACATCGTTCTGGTGACTCGAGCTCGCGGGGGATGGCGGAGGCCTTCACATCGATCGAGCGACCGATGACCGATGTACCGGGTCCACTTGACCAAACGGGCTGAGCGCGGGCTCGAGAGAATTCACGAGGCTGACCACAGGGCATACGAGAGGCTCAAGGCGGCTGTGGTGTCGTTGTCCTCGAGCCCTCGGCCTCCCGGCGCGATCAAGCTCAAGGGGCTGAGCCCGCCGGCTTGGCGATTGAGAGTGGGCGAGTACCGAATCGTGTACGAAATCGATGATGACGAACTGGTCGTGATCGCTCTCAACGTGGCACCCCGCGGCGAGGTCTATCGGTAGTACCTCCTGCTCAGTCCCGCAGTAGCGGCACCGACAGCCCCTCGTCCTTTCCGAGTAGCGCCGCCCGGATCACCGAGTCCTTGCCGAATCGCTCCTTGAGCTCGTCGATGGCGCGGTCGAGGTTGGAGTTGTGGCGGTCGAAGGGCAGAGCCAGCTGCACGGCGTCGTCGCGCTCGAGGTTGCTGATCGTCAGGCCGACGAGAGTCAGGCCCTGGCGTGCGATCAGTGGACCGGCCTCTTCCAAGAGGTCTCGTGCGGCGGCCAGGAACAGATGGGTGTCTGCAGTCGCCTCGGGAAAGGTGTGCGACCTGGTCGCCCGGGTGAAGTCGTTGAAGCGGAGCCGCACGGTGACCGTCCTTCCAACCCGCCCGCCATCGCGTAGCCGGCGGGTGACCCGATCGACGATTCCGAGCAAGATCTCTTCTATCTCCGCCGGTGCCCGCTCCCGCCGTCCCAGGGCGCGCTGAGAGCCAATCGATCGCCTACGCCGTCCCTGAACCCTGCGCGGGTCCTGATTGTTGGAGAGCGCGTAGAGGTGTGACCCCACCGCCTGCCCGAGCACTCTCGCCAGCATCTTGGGTCGGAACCGGGCGATGTCGCCGATGGTCTCTATCCCGAGCTCTGCCAATTTCACCCCCGTCACCGGCCCCACCCCCCACAACCGCCGCACCGGCAGGGGGTGTAGGAAGTCCAGCTCTCCGCCGGCCGGTACCACCAGCAGCCCGTCGGGCTTGGCCACTGCGCTCGCCACCTTGGCCAGGAACTTGGTGGTGGCGACGCCGACTGTGATGGGCAGCCCCACCCGCTGCCGCACGCTGGCTCGCAGCCTGCTGGCGATTTCGATGGGTTGTCCCGCGATCCGCAGCAGACCACCGACATCGAGAAACGCCTCGTCGATCGAGATCGGCTCCACGAGCGGAGTGGTGTCGTCGAAGATGGCGAACACGGCCTTGCTCGCCTCGACGTAGGCATCCATCCGGGGCGGGACCACGATCGCGTGCGGGCACAGCAACCTGGCCTCGCCACCTCCCATCGGGCTGTGAACCCCGTAGGCCCGCGCCTCGTAACTCGCCGAGAGGACCACCCCTCCTCCGACGATGACGGGCTTTCCGCGGAGAATTGGGTTGTCGCGCTGCTCCACCGAGGCATAGAAGGCGTCGAGGTCGGCGTGGAGGATCGAAGCTGACAGGCCCATCGAACATATGTACGATAGCCTCGCACGACCGTGAGCGGCTCCCGGCCGTAATCTCCGGGGCATGCGCCATCGTCTCACCCTGCCTCTGGTCGTTGCCCTGTTCCTCGCCGCCTGCGGAGGCGGTGGCGCCACGACCACCACTGCCGCCCCGACGACCACCACCGGAGCGCCGGCGACCACTGCCACCACCGCAGCGGCGGCGACGACCCAACCTCGAGCGCAGGGCGACGCCACTCTCGAATTCCCGACCGAGGTGGTCGGTGGTCTCGAGTTCGACGTGAGCTGGACCGGCCCTGACAACGATGGCGACTACGTCACCATTGTCGAACAGGGAGCACTCGAAGGAGCGTTCAAGGACTACTTCTATACGACGGATGGCCCTTCCGGCGCCCTCCTTGCACCGGTTGATGCCGGTGCCTACGAGGTTCGTTACGTCGACGGTGCCAGCAACGCCACGGTTGCCTTTGCCCCGATCACCGTCACCGCAGGGGAGGCGACCCTCGAGGCGGCTCGGGAGGTGGAAGGCGGCACCAGCATCGATGTCACATGGAGTCGTCCCACCGATCCCGGCCCGGGCGACTACATAACCATCGTCGAGGAAGGGGCTCCCGAAGGCAGCTTCAACCTCTACTTCTACACGGACGCAGGTCCCACCGAGACTCTCCAGGTCGTGGCCACAGCCGGCGACTACGAGATCCGCTACGTAAACGGCTCGGAGGGCCGCACGGTGGCCGCTCTGCCTTTGACCGTCACCCCATCGTCCGCCACGGTCGAGGCTCCGGACGAAGTAAACGCCGGGGACGAGTTCTCGGTGACCTGGGCGGGGCCTGACCTCGATCGCGACTACATCACGATCGTCCCGGCGGGGTCAGCCCCTGGCACCTATCGCGACTACGCCTATCTCACCGAGGGCAACCCGGTGACGATCACCGCCCCCGACGAGGCAGGTGACTACGAGGTTTGGTACGCGTCTGACCGAGTGGCGGGTGTTTTCGCCACCACCCCCATCGTCGTCAAGTAGCCAGTTCTTCCTCCATGTCGCTGACGACGCGATCCAGTTCCATCGCCAGAGCGGTGCCGGCAGCCAGGAAGAGGTCGGCCAGAGTGCGGTAGTACCAGAGCTGATTGCTCTCCGGGTTGAAACGAGTCCACAGTCCCTCCCCGAGTCTCCGGTAGTCGGCCAGGATCGAACGGGCGTTGTG
Source organism: Acidimicrobiia bacterium (assembly GCA_036555105.1). Lineage (GTDB taxonomy): Bacteria > Actinomycetota > Acidimicrobiia > Spongiisociales > ZC4RG35 > DATBMA01. Next base: position 5,304 of record DATBMA010000004.1, on the reverse strand, counting down.
GAGCTTGTCGGCATTGGCAACCAGCTGCGACTCGAGAGGTGCCCGCCCTATCTGACCGATGTAGCGCTCCTTGCGCGGGCGCCAGGCCTCTTTGTCCTCATCGGGCGTGGGCTCTTGATCTGAACAGTCCCGGACGATCCGAGCGACTCGCTCGCCGAACCGCTCGACAAGCTCGTGGTAGGTGACCTTGGTGTGGGCGCTGTCCTCCAGCGAGTCATGGAGGAGACCGGCGATCGCCTGATCCTCATCCCCTCCGGCTTCGAGGACCAGGGCAGCGGTCGACATCAGATGCGAGATATAGGGGATGTCGGTGCCCTTGCGCGTCTGGCCCTCGTGCCGCTGACGGGCGAACACCAGTGCCCCGTCGAATCGCTCGGTGAGTTTCATCCCCGCATCGTCGCCACCACCGGGGCTGTCTCCAAGTCGTTCACCTCACGGCCGCTTCCTCCGCCGGTAGTCCTGGCCCCGTTCCCGGCTGCGTGACTGCTCCCACATCATCTTGGAGTCGGTGCGATCGAAGACGCGTGACTCGAGCCGGTGTTCGAACCACTCCAGCTCCTCGATGTCGGCCGTTGCCTCGCTGATCACCGCACTGTCAGGGGATATCAGCTTGAGCTCGTCGATGTGGCTGGCCAACAGCGCCCTGGCGCCGTCGAGGTCACCCTGGTCTGCGAGGTCGCGAGCTTGCCGGCGACCCTTGGCTGCCTTGAGGATCACCACCTCCTCGGTGACCGAGATATCGCCGGCCTCGTCCGCGGCGTCCTTGGCGGGCACGATGTTGACCACGATGGGCACCGTCCGGGTGTGGAGCTTGACCTCCTCTCCGGTGATGTCGGTCCAGCGGATGACGACCTCCGCCACCTGCACCTGACCTTGCTCCGCAAGGGCGGGCACGTGTACATGGAACACGAGTTTGCGGGTTTCTCCGCCGTACACGTCGCCCAACCCAGCCTGCAGCCCCTGCCCGACATGGGTGACCGGATACTCGTTGAGGATGCCGAGGTCGATTGCCGGCGCCAGCGGCCTGAACTCCACAGACAGGTTCTGACCCACCAGTGACGACAGCTGTTCGAACTCGTCGGCGAACACCCCCGGAGCTTCATCCGGAGTCGCCACGAAGTAGTCCCGTCCCCGGCCGGCATCGGCCATCGAGGCGAGGAGCTTCTCGTCGTAGCCGTCGCCGAAGCCGATGGTGCTGGTAGTCACCCCGCGAACCGCGGCCGCCCCCGTCATCGAGGAGAGACGCTCCGCATCGGTGATGCCGACGTTGGCCAGGCCGTCGGTGAGTAGGACCACCCGGCGTAGGTCCGACTTCTCGCCTTCCAGCATCTCCAGTCCCTTGAGCCAGCCACCTGAGAGGTTGGTCGACCCGCCCGCCTCGATCTTTCCGATGGCGGATTCCAGGTTCGGGCCCGGCCCCTGAGTTCCCGCCACAAGGTCGACCTGATCGTCATAGGTCACCACCGCCAGCCGATCGGCGGAGGTGATCCGCCTGGCCAGGTACCCGGCGCACGACTTGGCCGCTTCCAGCTTCTCTCCGGTCATCGACCCAGAGCGATCGATCACCAACGCGATTCCCAGCGAGGGCCGCTCCACCACGGCCGGCGCCTCCGGGGCCGTCAACTCCAGGATCCCGAAGACGGCACTGTCCGTCTCCACCGCCACCAATGAATGATCCAAACGCAGGTCCGTATCCACTCCCCACTCCTCTCGTATTGGCCACATCATGAAGGAGGGGTGTGACAAAAAACGGACAGGGGGAAAGTGTGCGGGTCAGAGTCTGATCAGTACTCGGTGGTTCGGTCGTACAGGCCCTCGGCGCGGGCCTTGCGGTTGAACCACTTGAACGAGGCAGCCCCCACCACCAGCCAGGCCAGCCCGGTCACCGCCAGCAACCCGAAAGGATCGGGGATCCCGATCGTCGTCGGGTCGTAGCCGGTGATCATCGCCTGCCGGCATGCCTCAAGCCAGTAAGTGAGGGGCAGGCTGCGGGCAACGACCTCGAGCCAGTCCGGCAACTGCGTCACGGGGAATATGGCGCCGGTGATCAGGTAGAGGACCCCGATCACTCCCTCTCCTACTCCCATCGGATGGCGGGCTACTCCCAGGGCTATCCCGGCGAGGCCCATCCCCATCCCGGCCAATGCGATCAGGCCCAGCGCCATTGCTACGGCCAGCTGGGGCCAGTCGAAGGTAAGCGGGTCAACCGGCAGTTCGAGAAACGGGACCGTCACCAGGAGTACGAAGACGGCGCGAACGGTGCCCCATACCAGCCAGGTCCCGGATCGTCCGAGAAGGTAGGCGGAGAAGGGGAGCGGGGTCACCACCACGTACTTGAGGACCTTGAGCCACTCCCGCTCCCGCTGGACCGCGGCGGAGATGCCTTCCAGGGCAGACATCACGTAGGACCAGAGTGCCGCGCCCACCACCAGCCAGGCCAGCCTCACCGGGTCCGCCGAGTCCCCGGCTGCGACCTTGTAGATGAAGACGAGGATCAGGGCCGCGCCCACCGGTCGCAACAGCTGGAAGGTGAGGCTGACAAATGGGTTTGCCCAGTTGGTGTCGATCGCCCACCCTCCGCGAAAGGCCCCTGCCAAACCCCGGCCCAGTGCCTTCGCCCTCCCCTCGGGCCGCACGGTCACTGCCATCTGAGGGTCAGCCTCCCGTCCACCTTCGCCGACCGTTCCATCCGCCGCAGCGACCAGCGCGCGAAGAGCAATGCCGTCCCTGTGTAGGCCACCAGCAGCACCACCTCCCATTGCCACGGAAGCAATGGGTCAGAGTCACCGGGCAGCAGCACCTGCCGCAGGGCATCCATCCCAAGCGTCATGGGAATGAGGCTCCCTGCAATGGCAGCCCCTACGCCGAGCGCCCGCACCGGGAAGAAGGCGCCGGACAAGAGGAAGACCGGCTCCATCATCGTCGCGATCCCCTGCTCGGCGTTGCGGCCGAACTTGAGGAACAGGGAGGAGAGCGCCATGCCAACCCCGTACAGAGCCGAGAGGGTGATCAGGAGAATCAGCAGCGCCGTCGGCCAAGCCGACCAGACGAAGGGGATCTGGAACACGAGCGCACCGAAGGCCAGGACCGCGGCGGCTCGCAAGGAGGTGGAGAAGCTCCCGCCGAGGGCCATGCCGGCCAGGATCCACATCAGCCCGGCGGGAGAGGCGATGTACAGCTCCAAGTTGCCGTTCTCCTTCTCCCAGCGGAATTGAGCTGCCATGTTCCAGATCGTGTTGAGCCAGAACGCAGTCATGGCTCCGCCCAAGATCACATAGCCCTCGAACTGGGCAGGGGCCCCCAGTGCCCGATACACCATCACGAGGGCGACGGTGGCCAGCAGCGGCAAGGTCACCTCGAAGAACACCCACGACGGCTCCCGGTTGGCTCCCACCACCCGCGGATAGGCGCGGGCCACCACCGTCTGCAGGCCGTGGCGCAGCGGCCTCGGGTGGGTGCTCATCCTTCCTGCTCCGACGGCAGATCCTCGAGGCCTCGTCCGGTGAGGGCGATGAAGGCATCCTCGAGGGTCGGCTCCTCTCTGGTGAATGCCTTCACTCCCGGAAGACTGCCGACGAGTCGGATCAGCTCGCCGCCACCCTCGTCCTGCTCGAGGGTCACGATGTGCACGTGTCTGCCGTCCAGCTGGGCCGACTCGACAGAGCCGAAGGACCTGAGCGGGGCCGGATCGGAGTTGCCCTCCACTTCGATGCGGTAACGCTCTCGGAAACCGGCCCGGCGCTTCAGGTCTTCCGGCGTCCCGACCGTGAGGATCCGACCGAGGTGGATGATCGCGAGGCGGTCGCACAACTGGTCTGCCTCGGCCATGTAGTGCGTGGTGAGAAGGATGGTGCGGTCACCTGCTCGCATCCACTCCACCAGGTATGAGCGCACGTCCCGGGCCACCTCCACGTCCAGCCCCAGGGTCGGCTCGTCGAGGAACAGGACCTCCGGATCCGAGAGGAGGCTTCGAACCAGGTTCATCTTCTGGCGCATGCCGGTCGAGAGGTTGTAGATCCGAGTGTCAGCCGCCTCACTCAGCCCCACCACCTGCAGCAGATCGTCGATTCGACCCCGCGCCTCCTTGGACTGGAGTCCGTGGAACTGGCTGAACATCCACAGTTGCTCGCGCACGGTCAGCAGCCCATAACCCGATGTCTCCCCGCCCGAAACCATCGAGATGTGCCAGCGCAGTTCCCGGTACTCGGTGTCGACGTCGAAACCGAGGACGTACGCCTTTCCTTCGGTGGGGAGGAGCAGAGTGGACAGGATCTTGATGAGAGTCGTTTTGCCGGCTCCATTGGGTCCGAGCAGCCCGAAAAACTCGCCGCGCGGGATCGTGAGGTCGACGTCGGCCAGCGCCCGGACCTCCTTGGTCCCCCGTCTGGCCCGGAAGAGGCGGCCAACTGATTCCGTGCGTATCGCCTGCACCGGCGAAGCCTACGGTCGGCCGGGTCCTCCCATTACCGGGGTTCCGCCCCCGTCGGTAGGGTCCAGCTCGAGACAGGAGACCCAACGGCAGCCGCTGCTCTAAGGACTATGGCTCTCGCGAGTACACGGCTCGCGATTTCGAAGGCCATGTTTGGAGTTTCGGCGCGTACCGGCCGACTGTCTGAAGGCGGCAGGCCCGGGTGACGGGCGCCTCGGTCGACTGCGAGGCGATTGGCGGTTCGTGGTGGGGTCAGCCGGTCAACACGCTGACGGCCTTCGCTTTCCTGGGCGTAGCCGTCCTCATCTGGGCGAGGCGGCGGGACCTGGTCACCTCATTGTTGGTTGCGATGATCGGCGTCGGATCTATCGCCTTTCACGGCCCGATGCCGCCGTGGGGCGAGTACCTGCACGACTTGGCGATCGTGTGGATGCTCGTGTGGATCTTGGCGGTCGATCTCGATAGGCGGGAATGGTCGGTTTGGGCCATGGTTCTGGCGGCGCTGGCTTCGATCACCCCCGCGATCGCTGATCCCGTCCAGGCCGGACTGGCAGTCGCCGTGATCGTGGCCGAGCTGCGAGCACCGACCCAGCGGAAGGCTCACAGGCGGGCGGTGGGGTTGCTGGCCGTGGGCGCCGTGGTCGGGACGCTGTCCCGCACAGGCTGGCCGCTATGCAACCCCGACTCGATCTGGCAAGGCCACGGGTTCTGGCATGTGGCTTCGGCGGCCGCCTTGGCGATCTGGGCTCTCGGCACCACGGAGAAGGAGGCTGCCGTCGCCTGATGGCTCACCAACGATCGCGGTGTACGACCTCGTCGAAGGGCTTGCGGTTCATGGCCTTGATGGGGCGCAACGGCCGGTCGGCCGGGTATCC